>CAZUZR010000001.1:0-1445 GCA_964625025.1 uncultured Planctomycetia bacterium
GTTTAGTTCGGATGAACTTTTCCTTAGCCATGGGATATTACCTCCTTTTTTGGGTGCCTACTTACTTTATCTCTTTCTCTCTGGAGCTGCTGATCGGGATCGAACCGATGACCCCGTCCTTACCAAGGACGTGCTCTACCAACTGAGCTACAGCAGCTTAGCCTGCCTGCCAGTTGGCAGGAAGGTTTGCCTACGCATTTTGGGTTTTCTCGTCGAAAAAATACGAAATCGCACCCAATCTAAAAAGTAAAAAAAATCCACCTCTCGGTAATTTTGTAAATAACCGCTAAACAAAATTCTTATTTAAATGTTGGAAGGTTAAACTATGTCCTTATTGACGCAAAAGTATATTTTAACAAAAAATTTTTATTTGTCAAGGAAAATTTTGGGGAAATTTTGGGAAGCGAGAATTATTAGGGAACAGGTATCCACCCAAAGATGCTAAAATCTTTTAGAGAAAGAGATTTTAAAGAGATTATGAGGTGGAGCGGGCGAGGAGAATCGAACGTCGCTCCGGAACTATAAGGTTTTTCATTTAGACTTTTTATATCTGGTTGCCTCTTTGATAAATTTAAGATCGGCCAGATCTATAGGACGACCACTCTTTCTTTTCATCGCCTCGATATCATTAAGAGAGGCTACTCTAACTGTAATGGCTTTATCTCTCTTTTGCTCCGAATTAGCATAAAGCTTATTGAATTCTTTTTCAACGGCTAAAAAGACATCCAGAATATCTTGTCCTTTATAAGAGAAGCAAATCCATTGGCCTACGAATAAATTTGGCGAATCGCTAATTCTGAGTATGGCTTTTTGTTCGCTTTGCAAACCCAAGGAATCCGCGATTTCAAAGAGTTTATTCAAAACCTCTTCCTTGGCGGGAACATAGATATCAATATCTAAAGTGCTTCTTGGCAGACCGTGAATAACCAAAGCGGCGCCCCCGACTAAAACATAATTTAATCTTGTTTTATTGAATCTATCGATTATCTTATGCCAAATTTCAGGAACCGAAGTATTTTTTGCCATTTCTGCGGATATTTTTATTGATATTTTTTGCTTCGGCATTCATAAAGCGGGATAGAAACTGATATTGAGAAAAAGCCCACGATAGACGTTTATATATTGTTAATTTAGCGAAGGATTGTATATGATGTTTTCGTAATTGAGCGCTTCTCATATTATATTACAATGATTATATCATTAAAATTATTAACGGGCGAGGAGAATCGAACGTCGCTCGGGAGACTGTCCCTTTTTGACACGTCCCCCTTTATCCTTTATCTTTATCTGTTAACTAAATGGAGCGGGCGAGGAGAATCGAACTCCCGTGAACAGCTTGGAAGGCTGCCGTTCTACCATTGAACTACGCCCGCTGGTGGGCAGGGAAGGGTTCGAACCTTCGAAGGCATAGCCACCAGATTTACAGTCTGGCCCATTTGACCGCT
>CAZUZR010000001.1:1455-54584 GCA_964625025.1 uncultured Planctomycetia bacterium
CTGGCGAAGGGAATCGAACCCCCGACCCGCGGTTTACGAAACCGCTGCTCTACCCCTGAGCTACGCCAGCTTAAGACGTTCTTGGTTCTGTAAAACACCCTTTCGGTAGTCCAATCTAAATCTTGAACAGAACCTCTTCACGTCTTACGTTCAGCCACTAAAGCTGCGTCGTAAGGGAAGAAACGTTGTTTCTCCCCTTACTATTCCTCTCTTCCTTAGATGATATAGGCTCACTTCGAATCCATTTATTACCCACTTATAAATATCAGTGGTGGGCAGGGAAGGATTCGAACCTTCGAAGGCATAGCCGCCAGATTTCAAGTGCCCTCAAGTTACCTTAAGGCTTGGACTATCTCATCATCCTCAAAAATATGCAAGGATGGTGGGCGCTTAGTCTCTGCACCTTCCCCGACGTAACGTCGGGGCTTGGCTCAGGATTATCCTCAAAACCTTAAGGACTTCCCTGAATTCACCCACTTTTCCATCTAATATTGCTATTAGACGCTGCGTAATCACACAGTCTGGTCCATTTGGCCACTTTGGTACCTGCCCATTTATACTGGAGCTGGTGAGAGGAATTGAACCTCCAACCCCCTCATTACAAGTGAGGCGCTCTGCCATTGAGCTACACCAGCATATCATTTTTCAAGAAAATCAAACCTCGATTCGTATTTAGTAGATAACGTTACAAATTTCTTCTGATTATTCTTCGCTGGCACGAGCCTCAATTTATATCCACCTTTATCGGCACCAGATAAAGGAATAAAATAGATTTTCTTTTCTTTATCATAGTAAACGGCTATTATATCGATATTGCTATCGGTATAATGAATAATATTATAATTATTAGAGCTTCTAAATCGAACTTCTAAAACGCCGTTTTTCGGCGTTACGTATTTGACTTGTATTCTCTTAAAGATGCCGTTCTTCTCGCTAACTAAATCGTAACGAACATCTTCGCCCCAGGGAATAAGCACATTAAAGCCGTTTTGTTTCAAGGCATACATAACATATGCTTCCGCTATATCACCTTTTTGTTTTGAGATAGCCATTTTATTTTGTAATAAGTTTTATACTTTCTGGAAGTTTATTTAAAATATCGGATGCGATTAAACTTACCTCGCCTTTTTCTTCTGCTGCTAAATTTCCCGCAAGTCCGTGCAAATATACGCCAAGCTTAGCAGCGTCAAACGGCCTTAACCCTTGACCTATAAATGATGCTATCATTCCCGTCAAAACATCGCCGACGCCGCCTGACGCCATACCTGGATTTCCGGTTAAGTTTATATAAATTTTTCCTTTAGGCTCGGCGACAACTGTTCGATAACCCTTTAAGGCGCAAACCACATTATATTTATTCGCGAAATCCTTTGCAACTCTTTCTTTATTTTTTGCTATCTTATCTCTCGATAAAGGCACTAATCTCGACATCTCGCCCGGATGCGGAGTAATTACAATAGGCGCTTTCATAGAATTCAAAATCGATGTCTTCCCTTCAAGTGCATTAATTCCATCTGCATCTAAGACCACGGGCTTTTTTAATGAAACGATTAAGCGTTTAACCAATTTTTGCGTGCTAAAATTTTTTGAAAGTCCGGGACCAATAGCCACGCAATCAACCTTCTCGGCGAATTTTAAAATCTGCGGCAAGGCTTTCTTACTTAACGACTGCTGGCGCGTCTGGGGCAATGGCTTTGTCATCACCTCAGTTAATTTTCTTGCTAAGATGGGGTTTAAACTCTTGCAAATTCCCAGCGTGACAAGGCCGCTTCCTGCCAAAAGAGCCGCCTCTGAACATAACGCCGCAGCGCCCGTCATCCCGACAGAGCCCGCTATTACGAAAACATGCCCGTAATCTCCTTTATGTGTATTCGGCTTTCTCTTTGGAAGCAATTTTTTTATATCGCTCGGAACCTTAATTTTCAAACTTTATCCCTTCCTTAATAAAATACAATTTCCGACTGCGTAATTTTTCGTGTGCGATAAACTAACGACCACCTTTGAAATTCGCCTCTTCTGTTTTATTTTTTTTGCGTTGCCTTTCAATATCACCTTTGGCTTTCCGTTTCTCTCGTTTAATATTTCAACATCGGTCCATAAAATCGGTGTTTTTCCATCGCCACCAAATGCCTTATAAACAGCTTCTTTCGCCGCAAACCTCGCCGCAAGGTGCTGTTCCGGCGCGCCTTTGTCTTTACAATAAGCCAATTCTCGCTTCGTATAAATTTTATCTAAGAACTTTTTACCCCATTTCTTGATGGCGGATTTAATTCGTCCGACTTCCACTATATCTACGCCGAAGCCCTCTATCATTTTATTAGCGCCAACATCTCCTTTACAGCTTTATTTAAGCCAACGTACACCGCCCGCGAAATTATAGAATGACCGATATTTAATTCTTCGGTGCCTTGGATTTTGGCTACATCAACAACATTATTATAATTTAATCCATGCCCAGCGTTAATGCGCAACCCTAAATTAATCGCATATTTTGTGGCATCTATCAATTTTTTTAATTCCGCCTTTTTGTTTTGCTCGTCTTTGGCATTTGCGTATTCACCTGTATGCAGCTCTATAAACTCCGCCCCCAGTTCCTTAGCGGCTTCGATTTGTCTTTTATTAGGATCGATAAATAAACTGACAGTAATTGCGCGCCTTTTTAACTTCTCAATTACGTTCGCTATGGCCTTTTTATTTTTGATACAATCCAATCCACCCTCGGTCGTCAACTCTTTTCGCCTCTCAGGAACTAATGTTGCTTCATCGGGTTTTACGTCGAGCGCTATATCTACGATATCCTTCGCAATTGACATCTCTAAATTCAATCGAGTCTTAACTGTCTTCCTTAATATATATAAATCCCTCTCGTTTATATGCCGCCTGTCTTCGCGCAAATGGCAAACTATGGAATCGCACCCAGCCGCTTCAGCGACCTGCGCAGCCAAAATCGGATCTGGCTCAACTTCTCCTCTTGCTTGCCGTAATGTTGCGACGTGGTCGACATTAACGCCTAATTTTGGCATTCCAATTCTTAAGGTTATTGGGATTTTTCGATAGGAATGGTAATATCAACGATTCCGCCCGCTCCGTAAAACCTAATGCCTCTAACCGATTCCAGCGGGGCGGTTACATTATAAGTCCTGCTCTGACCTGTAATGTCAATTGGCACCGTCTTTAAAAAAACCAACTTATCTACTATCCGTTTTGGGCCGATAATAAAAGTCGCATCCGGCTTTATGGTTATCTTATCCGCGTGAAGTATATAATTCTCTGCCGGCTGACCCTTGATTATAGGTGTAATCTGAACTTGTTTCCTCACATTTCCAGGCGCGTAGCCAACCCAAAATGGCAATCTTTCTTCTCCTGGAGTATGCCTTAATTCGCCAACAACATACAACCAAGTTATAACAGCCAACGCCAACGAAATGCTCTTCAGTCCAAAATTTTTTAAAAGCCAATTCCTCACCCCGTTAGAAACCTCCTAATATACTACCCCGTTAGAACAATAGTTTCTAACGGGGTTCATGTCTTCCTTTTACCAAATATGTTGGCAAAGAATTTTATCCGTGGATGCTTCTCTTTTTTAGGCCTGTATAAAAGTGCCCGCAGATGATTTATAAGCCGCTCCCTGTCTAAATCGCGGGTTAATTTGCCGGCGTTCGCAACGGAGACCGCGCCTGTCTCCTCCGAGATGACGACGCAGACCGCATCGGTCTCTTCAGTCAAACCTATTGCTGCCTTATGCCTGGTGCCCAGCAACTTGCTTATATCAGGGTTTTGCGAAAGCGGAAAGAGGCATCCCGCCGCTATTATCCTGTCACCGTGGATGATAACGCCTCCGTCATGAAGTGGGGTATTCGGCATAAATATGGTATTTAGTAGTTCGCTTGAGACATTGCTATCGATTGTAACGCCGCTTTCCGTATACGGCTCTAAGTTAACCTCCCTTTGTATCGCCAAAATCGCGCCTATCTTCTTCTTGGAAAGCATCGAAGCTGACTTAGCGACCTCCTCGATGACCCTCTCCTCAGTTATGATGCTTCCAAAGACTTTTTCTCTTCCGATTCTCGCCAAACCACTGCGCAATTCGGGCTGAAATACAATCAGAAACGCAATCACGGAAAGCGCAAATAATTTCGTGAACATCCAATTTATAACATCGAATCCAAACTTCTGCGTCAGGAAAAATATTGTTATGATGATTATAATTCCTCGCAGCACTTGAACCGCACGAGTGCCTTTGATGAAGAGGAGCAACCTGTAAATTATAAACCAAAGGATTGTTATTTCTATAACCGGCTTCCAAATCGTAAACATAATTTCTCTTATATTTTCCATCTGGCTAAAAACCTAACATTTCAAAATAGCGTCGGTCAAACGCGCAACCTGTCCCATCTCGTGAACATCGTGAACCCTTAAGATATTAGCGCCATTTTGAATTGCTATGGCCACGGATGCTGCTGTCCCAAATAATCTCTCGCCTAAATCAAGGCCTAATACCTTGCCGATAAACGACTTCCTCGACGGCCCCACCAGAATAGGATATCCTAATGATTTGAATTCACGCAGCCGCTTTAGTATCTTTAAATTGTGTTCGACTGTTTTGCCAAACCCGATTCCAGGGTCAATTATAATTTTATCGTCGGAGATTCCGGCGTCTTTAGCAATCTTAATGCTCTGCCGTAAACCCTCAATAATCTCGTAAATCAGCGACTTATATTTAGGGCTCTTTTGCATTGTCCGAGGAGTGCCTTTTATGTGCATAAGGACGACCGCCGCATCATACCTCTTTGCCAACCTCGCTAATTGAGGTTCCTTCTTAAGCCCTGTTATATCATTTACAATAACAGCCCCACAATTTAATGCCCTTTGCGCAACTGACGATTTCGAAGTATCTATCGAAATTGGAACTTTAAGCCGCTTCGCCAAAATTTTAATTACTGGAATCACGCGCTCGCATTCCTCTTTCGCCGAAACTGGCTTGGCCCCTGGCCGAGTTGATTCGCTGCCAACATCAATTATATCCGCACCTAGCGCTTCCATCCCAAGAGCATGTTCTACTGCTCTTGCTTTATCAAAATAAAGTCCTCCATCGGCAAAAGAGTCGGGCGTCACATTCAATATCCCCATTATATGCGTGCGTTCGCTCAAATTCAATTTATATTTGCCGGCGCTTAGGCCGAAATTATCTTTTTCATAGTTTACTTCGAGCGCGCGTAACTTCCTTCCCAGCTCAGGAAGGTCAAGAGGTTGTTCGGCCAATTTATCACAGAGCCGATTTATCTGTGCCTTCGTGCCGATTATTATCCCTTCGCAATTTCGAGACCTGCGTATAAACGCATTCCAAGGCACAGAACAGTCGCCGCCGATAGAGAGCATCTCTTGTTTTAGGATATTAAGCGTGGTGGAACCTATCCCTTTTACTTTTATTATCCTCAAAATCCCTTTTGGCGCCATAACATCTATTCCGCCGCGATGAACTTTCAAAGAGCGCAATTCCTCCACTACTTCATCTAAATTTTTAAGCTCCAGCACTTGAAGATTCATCTGAAAGCCCCAAGAGCTGCCTTACCTCTTTGACGTCCAAAACCTCTTTTTCGAGTAGCGTCTGTGCTAAGGTCTTTAATTTATCTTTATTATTAGAAAGCGTCTCTTTTGCACGAGCATAACATTCGTCTATGATACGTTTAACCTCTTGGTCTATTATTAAAGCGGTCTGGTCGCTATAATTTCTCTCCTCTAAAATATCCCTGCCCAAAAATATCTGCTCCTGCCTTCTCCCAAATGTCAGGTGACCTAATCTATCGCTCATGCCAAATTCGGTTACCATGCTTCGGGCTTGCTCAGTCGCGACTTCCAAATCGTTGTGTGCACCAGTCGTTACTTCGTTAAGTATCAATTCTTCTGACGCCCTGCCGCCCAATAAAACCGTAAGTTCCGCAAGCAATTCCGTCTTGGTCTTAATATACCTGTCCTCAGCCGGCGGAGCCATCGTATATCCCAATGCCATTCCCCTCGGCAGAATTGTAACTTTATGGAGTGGATTTGCGCCTGGAGTCAATAATGCTAATAGCGAATGTCCCGATTCATGATATGCGGTAATTTCCTTTTCGCGAGTTGTGATAACTCGGCTCTTCTTAGCAGGGCCGGCAATCACCCGCTCTATGGATTCTTCCATTTCCGACATCGTAACGGATTCTTTATTTCTCCTTGCGGCTAAGAGCGCTGCCTCGTTTACTAAATTCGCTAAATCAGCGCCGGAGAAACCCGCAGTCCGACGAGCAACTAGTTTTAAATCCACATCTGGCGCTAACTTAACATTCCTTATATGAACCTTTAATATCGCCTCCCTGCCGACTATATCAGGCCTGCTTACAACGATAATCCTATCGAATCTGCCAGGGCGCAATAAGGCAGGGTCTAAAACATCAGGCCTATTGGTCGCCGCAACTAATATCACGCCCTCTTGCGTGTTAAATCCATCCATCTCGACTAGAAGCGCATTTAAAGTCTGTTCGCGCTCGTCGTGTCCTCCGCCGATACCAGCAAAACGCTGCCTACCTACTGCATCTATCTCATCTACAAATATGATACAGCCCTTTCCGCCTTGTTTTGCCGCCCGCTTCGCTTGGTCAAATAAATCGCGCACCCTCGATGCGCCAATGCCAACGAACATCTCTACAAAATCCGAACCGCTTATCGAGAAGAAAGGCACACCCGCCTCTCCGGCGACCGCCTTTGCTAACAGCGTCTTGCCTGTTCCCGGTGCTCCGATTAATAAAATCCCCTTTGGCATCTTGCCACCTAAGCGTTGGAATCTCCTGGGGTCTTTTAAAAATTCTATTACCTCTTGCAATTCCTCTTTCGCTTCGTCAACTCCGGCAACATCTTTAAATGTAACTTTTAATTGTTCGCCTAAAACCTGTCTGGCTCGACTTTTCCCAAAAGATAAAAGCCTACCACCGCCGGCCTGTGCGCCGCGGTATATAATAAACCAGAAAAGCAGGACAAATATAAGCGGCCCTAAAACCGTATAAAATACGTTCGCCCAAAATGTCCTCGGGATTTTAACCTCAAACTCAGGGACATTTTCCCTTAAGAGCTTCATCATGTCTGGGTCGCCTTCGGGGACGTTGACGATGTAGCGAGTTCCGTCGGAAAGTTCTCCCTCTATGATATTCTCCATCTTGACCGCGGACTTTAGCTTATGCTCCACTTTATTCTGAACTACATAATTGTAGAACTCGCCATAAGTCAATTTCTTAGGCACAGGTCCCATTGGCGGAGTCCCCAACCGTAAGAAATATATCAGCCCCGCAATAAATATGAGCCAAAAGATTAAACTTCTTAACGGCCTCTGCATCTGATTATTCTGTCTTTTCTTCTTTCCTTCGTTCGCCATATAAAATCCTTTTCCGCAAAATTTTATTATATCAAAAAAAATCTATGAATAGCAAGAAAAATAGATTGGATTAATCGAAGAGAATTTATGAAATTGCCTACCTCGCTAATTCGCTGACAACTGGCCAACTTACGGAGGGAACGAATCTGCCGAATATCTTAAGGGCGTTTTCGGTGAAGGTGCAACAGAGGCTCAATAGCAGGGTTGCGTTTAATATTATTTATTTCCTTTTCCACTTATCAAGCCATTCTTTGTAAGGGGGTATTGGAAGTTAAATCTATGGCGCACTTCTAGCTGTATTAATCACCCATAGGGTGGCACTTTAAGGACCGTCCCTTGTCTATTCACGGCTGGAAGACCTTTGAGCGACGTAGGTAAAATTTACTTTTCCAGATAAACCTTTTTTATCAGCGTGCTGCCGTCCGTGCCAACGGCCGCCTCAACGACGACTTTAACTTTACTTCCCCATCGAAGGGCCTCTTCAAGTTCTCTTCCCTTGCCTTCAGGCACAAAATAGCTTTCAATCCCGTAATTGACGCCTATTCTCCCACCCCAACCTTGCGTAATCCTTCCCTTAATAAATACCGTGCTGCTTTCAGTCGGTCTTTTCGACGACACCGAAACCGCTTCCCAATATTTTCCCTTCGGCACTAACCCCACATAGACTATCTCACCGTGATTGTAATTCTTCTTCTCGCTATTTAAGTTACCAAATTCAAGCTGTCCTATCTTATACGAAAGTATCACATAATCACCGCGCAATAAATCCCTCGGATCTACCGGCACGGTCTCAAGCACTACCGTTTTCCCCATCTTCAACGTAAACTGCTTTGACGCGATAAGCCCAGCCGCAACAGCCACCCATATACAGGCGATCAATATGACTAGTGCTTTCTTTTTCATCAGCTCCTCATCCTTTCGATTATCTTTCTTCTCTTATTCTCAAAAAATATCCCGAGCCCCATAAGCAATATCCCGCCGATGATAAAGAATAACGATTTCTCCTTCAATTTCCATCCGATATCCACGAACCGCGTCACTATAAGCACCACAAAGATGGCTACTCCGGCGTTAAATAGCGCAGGCCGTTGGATCTCCATTCCCATGAACATGTTTATCAGGGCGAATAGGAATAATACCGCGTTCGCGATAAAAACCACCAACGTGACCTTGTGCCCGTAGAAGATGAACGTCGCCATCGCCGCTATCATCAGGCCCATCCCTGCCAGTTCAAAACGATGCGACTTCTCGCGGAAATAACCCCGCTTTTTAGCAGCGAAAATACCAAGCAGGATGAACGCCAGCAAAAACATAAGGATTTTTGTAAATAAAGGAGAAAGGGCGGCATCTAAATACGAAGCGACAAACTCAAACGCGGCCACATATATAAAGATAAAACTCACAAGATAGCCAAATATCTTATAGACATAGTAAGATGCGATATTCTTAAGCTTCAGAAATATCCCTATTAGATATATCGCAAGCCCGACGGCCATTTGCAACATCACAAAATTATATTTGAAATTCCACAGTTTAGAATATGAATGAAACAGCATGCCAAACCACACAAGCCCGCAAAGAAGCGTCAGCGCGACGTTCGGCATATCATCGTTCTCGCGTGATATACGCAGCAGCATCCACAGCGGCAGTATAAAAAATACGTTCGGAAAATCGCTCCGGACGACGAAGAACGTTATCGCCCAGCACAGAAACGATATCGTCGCGGCGCGCAGGTAGACCGGCTCTTCCTTTTTGAAATATCCGTAGCCCAACAAGCCCACGCTTATAAGAAGCGCCACCCATTCAAATTTCAGGAAACAGCAGACGATCGCCGCGATGAGGAGCCCCAAAACGTTTATTCTTCGGACGGCCTTGCTGTCCGCGCCGAACGGCAAAAGCACCGCAAAGACTATCAGCGGGTAAAGATAATTCGGCGTGTGCGTGGACTTATAGAGGAAGTTCCATATCAGGAATAGCACCGAAGAAAGCACATAGATGTAGACGTTGCCGAAGACTATCGCCACCGGCAGTATAGGCAACGCCCACAGCCACATAATATACCAGTTGTCAGAGACCGGTATGTTGTATATCTGTCCTATGAGGGCGATGCTACCGCCCCAAAAAAGGCACGAAAGAAATAACAAACTCTTGCCGAGGTTTTCGAAGCCCTTTTTCTCGCAGGCAAACAAATATCCCATATATAAGGTAAATATAGTCACCGCGAGGAGTATGCATGTCTTTACCATAGCCGGGATTTTCTGCCAGTTGGACGCGACAAAAAATATTACCCCTATCCCGATAAACAACGCACCTATCAGGCTGAGGAACTTTACCATGTCCATCCGCGGGCGGCCTTCGGCCCTCTTGAGTTTATATAGAGAAAGGATGTCATCGCCCTGCTGGCGGCTTATGATCTCCTTTCCTTCCCAGATGGGCAGTTCGCGCAGCAACCCCTTATTGAAACCGCGCCGCCTTCCAAAAATCATCCTGAATATCAATGCAAATAAAAGTATAAACCCTATCGGCCACAGCAACATCTTTATCACATAGAACAGAACCCATGCTTCGTTCATTTCTTCCTCCTTCTTACGCTTCTGGGGACGGTCCTTAGGTATCCCATCTTAGCCTTAAGTTAAAGTGCCTTTCAAGAATAAATAAACTAAAATTAATTATCTTCGCCAAGTTCTTTGTCGAGCCATTCGGCTTCTATGGGGTTTCTTGGGCCTTTTCTAATTACCTCTCCCGCCTCAAGGTTCCTCGAACCATCGGGTTGGAGGTAGTAGTCGAAGTAGCCACCATCATCAAATACAATCTTTCCATATTTTCCATCAGGGGTTTTGAAGTAATAATATATACCACTGTAAGTTTGACGTTGTTGCTGGTCCTTATAATCGCTCGGAGAGATTGACTGAACATAGCCAGATTCCGGGGCCTCTGGCATTAAATCGAAATTGGCCCAGTGTTCATTGGGCTTGCTTTCAAAATGAGGGTATCCCGGAAAATAAACAAAGCCACCGGGTTCTTTCATGGTGTAGACAACCTTTCCATCCTCATTACGTGAGCGAGTCATCCAAACGGTCTCTTCTTCGTCAACAGGAAAATACCATCTCTTGTTGAAGGACCAGCCGCATTGTTTTCCGCCTGATTTCTTTTTACTAGGAATCTCGGCACCTTCGGTATATTCAAGCTTGGAAGGGGTTCCTTTTGGAACCATATATATTAGGATATCGTTTGATTTAATTTCATTTCCTCTAATACCTGGAGGGAGAAATATATAGAACAGGTCGCTATGATAACCATCTTTCTCTGCTTGTATGGTTATATTATATGCCTGGCCTTTCCAGCTAAATATCCCTCCTGTAACATTTTGCTTATATTCAATATGCTTATAGCTGTCTCCTGTGTAATCAGTAGAGTCTGTCAGAATATTAGCGGTAATTACAACGGTTACGTTCTCGAGGAAAGGTTTTTCATCTTTGTCTAATATCTTTCCTGAGATTTCAGCGGGATAGGAGTATTCTTCAGCGAAAACATTAAATTCAATAAAGGCGCAACATAACAATATCGTCAATATCAATGCTCTAGAATTATTATACATTTTATTCCTCCTCATTATCGGATTCCGGCTTTATAAGAAGCCTGTAAAATCTCTGCACATCATAATAATACTCAACCGTCATACTGCAATGGTCTCGAATGCCGTAGGGATGGTTATTAACGCTTATAAACCTAGCTTGGTTTACGACTTTATTATACGGCGTATGGGCTGCCGCCAGCCCTAGCGGATCTACAAATTCATTCCCTATCGTAGAGGTATTGTCATTGACTAAATTGTACCTGTCATCCAAAGGCGTAGGAAGTTTAAGGATAAGGTTATTTCCTCTGAAGGCGAGGCTAAGGGCATTGTCGTTTGTTGAATATGTATTGTATATATTTCCTCTTACGGCATCAAGTGAATTTGCATACATATTATCAAAGAAATCATGGCGAAAACCCCACATATCATAATATACAGTTCTGCTCGTCCCGGAAAATACCTCTCCCGGAACAGCCGGCTGTGCCATAATCAGGTTGTCAGCGGGAACGCTTCCTTCTTGCGCAAGCAATCTTAGGGCATAGCAGGCAAGATTATTGCCCAGAGAATGAGCGCCTAAATCTATTCTTGCGTTGGGATAGGCTGTTCTTATATCTTTTATTATATCTGCGGTTATACGGGCGGAGCGGAAGGAGTTTACCCAGTCGCCGTTAAAATTAATAGCTGAGAATGGCCTAATCCAGTCGGCGGTATCCCAGCTTATGAAGATAAAACTACCTCTAAAACCTGTTTGATAGAGACGCTTATATACGATATCCCCAGAACCCATTGAGCCTTCTAAGGTGTTATTATAGCCGTGCGCCCAGATAAAGACCCTTGTGGGGTCTGGGGCGAATATCTCTTTTGACTCTTCTTTATTTCTGTATCTCAAAATATCGTCATTGGTTCCACGCGTTGGGCCTTCGCGGATGTTTATGAGCTTGTACATTTGCCTTACATCCTTTAAAGTAATAACCGCCTCATCCAGGACCACCTTTTCCTTATTTGGGTCCATCCCCAGCTCTACCTCGAGGGTGAGCTTGAGGGTACCGGCAGAAACGCCTTCGAAGATACCTTTGAAGTCACCCTTGTCATCGAATTTATTGGGGTCGAGCTCTTTCTTAACTCCGTCTGATAAACTCCAGATGGCTGTCTTCTTATATTGGGCTATGGCGCTGTTGAGGTCCTTAAGGTATGTTAAGCTGCCGTATTCTCTCATGTCCTTTACTCTCTCAAATACCCTTATCTTACCACTTCCTTCGGCCTTCAAAAAGAATTTAACATTCTTATCCTTAGTCCATTCTTTTATATTTGGGATTGCTATATTAAATGGCATAAAGTCCTCTAAGTCGCGGATGCCGTTTATCTTCTCGTCTTCACCATCTTTGCCTGAGCTGTTAAATTTTGAGTCACCATCATCAGGATGTACTGTTGATTCATCATAGTCATCATCTGTATTTACCCAGAAGACGCAGCCTGGGGAGGTCTGTTCAACGACGTTATCCTCTCCACCTAAGAAACCGTCGTTATTGGAGTCAACCAGGATGTCGGCGGTGAGGGTATCTATTTTTGCAAAGGCAAAAACTCCTATTTTGTAACTCTGTAGGGCGTTTACTGCACCCTCTGAGGGCTCTATCTTGACATCGAGGGGATAATCTTTATCAGGAGAATAGTCCTTTAAGATTATATAGGTAGTTTTATCAAAAACTTCATATTTATAAGGATAGAGCCCCCCTTCGGGATTATAGATATCGCCGCTTAGATGTTTAAGGGGCTGGCTTTGTATGGCATATTTTGATAGGTCTATCTTTTCAGGTATGTTCTTCTCATATGCACTCTGAAACCTACAACCTCTAAAGATCAATATTAATGGCTCGTCATTAAAAGGGGGCGCGTGAAAGACTAACTTAGGATTTGTAATCCAACTATAGATGTTTGGAGGTTCCGAATTAGAGATAATCTCTACCTCTTCCTTTGAATAGATATTATTAAAAAAATTAATAAGGAAGTAGTAGTTGTCTACCTTAGTATAATGCCAAGGCCAAGGATATGAAGGAGGTGGAGTAAAGGCCGCCCGCCAGCGATAATCGACCTTATAATCAGCCCATGAACCTGTATATTCAAAGGGCGATGTGTTAAATAGGTCTAAATTGAAGGACTGAGTTTCAAATGACTTCGTGCCGTTAAGGATAAATTCATTTTCCGCCTTGACAAACAGCTGATAATAATAGAAGGTGAGCTTCTCTTCGGATGTCCTGCCGTTGGCCGTTATCCTGGCGGTTAAGGTGTTCTTGCCGGAGTGGGTCCTGGGGTCAACGTTCATTATGATGTATTTATGGGGGTTTTGGGTGATATCATCTCCCCTTCGTCTTGCCTCGCCCGGGGATAGAAGGGTCGGGCCTGTGAAGGTGTTGGAAGTAAAATCTATGGTTGTGGGCTGGCCTTCTATCGAAATTGCCTCTACATGGGCGATGGGGTCGAAGTGGCCGCCTATCATAAGGGCGTTTTCAGTTATTATCTGCTTCTCGTAAGGTGAAGAAAATGTTAAAATTGGTTTACCGGTAGGCTTATTCTCAGATGAGTTTGATGTATTACTGCTCGCATTGGAGGTGGAGATATTTTCGACGGCACCGTTATTGTTGGTTAGAGTGGCTGTGGTGTCTGTGATGTTTGTGGTGTTTGTGGTGTTTGTGGTGTTTGTGACAGATGTAGTTGTGGTTGAGAGTATCTTTGTGCCTGAAATAAATGCCTTTGGTGCGGTGGGGGTAGTGGTATTTTCCAAATTACTGGCAGCCGAGCTTACGCCTTCTTCGATTACTTTTCCTTCAGAAGGAAGATTCGCAGGGCTATATCCTTCAGCGATTGTTTTCTGCTCAAAAGAGACCTCCTTACTTGAACTACTTTCTTGTTGAGGACTTTTAGCCTCTTCGCGATAGATTGTGTAAAGATATGTTTTTCTGTTTCCCGCAGAATCAGAAGCTTCAATTAAGAGGGTATTCTTGCCTAAGGCTAAAGGGATATTCTCTATTGTGAAGGTATCGTCTTTAAGTGGGATTTGGCGGCCGTTGATATTTATTGCGGCAACTTTGACATTATCCTTTAACCCGCCTGTTATATTTAGATGCTCATCGTTGACGATAGAAAAATCTGGAGGCGAGATAACCTCAACTTCAGGAAATTGGCTGTCCTTGGTAACAGAAAAGACCAAGGGCGAACTTTTATTACCAGCATTGTCTTCAGAATATAGGCTAAAGGAATTTTCACCTTCCTTTAGGTAAACCACATAGGAATATGCATCTTCTTCGTTTGGAGTTATTATTTCTTTATCGTTGAGATAAATAGTAGTATAAGGCTCTTTTTTGCCTGTAAGGAGTATAAAATCCTTATTGGTTACCTCGGTAAGTCCATCTATTGTGGGCGGCGAAGGTGGGATTATGTCCTCGTCCGTAAGATTTTGTTTTGCGGCATCTTTAAGTTCAGCGCCCTGCTCTGTTGGTTTAATGCCCTCTTTAGAACGCCTAATAGCAGAAGAAGTGGTGGTATTTTTTCTAAACAATGACTCAAAAAAACTTTTTACAACATAAAAAGGCGACTGACTATTGGCCTTACTTGTTTTGCCTTCAAGAGGAATGTCAGAGGCAAAAGCATAAAGCGAGATTGCTAACAGAAGAGCAAATAAGCTAAAAGTCTGTTTTGAGAACTTTTTCATAAACATAATTAATTACTTTAATAAGTAAGGAAATTTATAATAAGTCTATCATTTTCCACATGTTCTGTCAAGGGAAAAATCCCCTACTGCCCGGCAAGAACTTTTTTGAAGGAAATTTTAAGTACGCGCTTAGTTGAAGCGTTTATCTTAACGTCTTCTGACAAACGCAGGCCGCAGACCCAGATGATTTTTTTGCCAGAGACAATTAGGGGAATCGAGCCCCGAAGACCCCTTGGGACCTTTTCATCGACGAAAAAATCCTGAAGTTTCTTCTCGCACGACATACCCAATGGTTTGAACCTATCGCCCTTCTCCCAAGTCCTTACATATAAAGGCGGCTTTAATTTATCGTGATCGAGGTATTCAAGGCGTTTGGATTTTTTTTCGCCAGAGCCGGACCCGCCAATCCTTCTTGCGGGAAACTTCACTTTGCCCTTTACGCACCTCTTGTATGCAAGGATGGGGTTCACAAATTTTGCATCGAATAATAGGTTTAATTCGGGAATAAAAGTTTTGCCCGGCAGGGATAACTCCCTGTAGATTTTTAACTTTGTAATCCTATCTTTTAATTTATAAAATACGATAGAATCTTTTCTCCTCTGCGCCTTGATTCTATCGGGTAAATCCAAAGCGCCTCTTTTAGACTCGATTAAACCCTCGATATCTTCTATGTGGGAATAGTCTATTCTGCGGAGGTTTCCCTTTAACGCCTCAATCGCCTTTCGCAAAATCTGCCTTCGAAGCCCAATCGGCCACGTCTTAAGGTCGCGCGTTCTTATCTTGACCGTGTCGGCCTTTACCACGACGCACCTTTTAAAAACCACATCTACTAACCCTTCTAAAATTTCATAATCGTATGAAAAATTTCGCGCTGTCCTCGCCAATACCTCTTTTATATTCGGGTTATATTTCTTAAGGTACGGAATTAGTTCGTGCCTTATCCTATTCCTAAAAAATTTGGGCATTAGATTTGTCATATCTTGTCTGGGTTTAATCTTTAAACCCCGTAAATATGTTTCTATATCTTTGCGCCAGACCTCAATCAAAGGCCTTACGATAAATTTTCCATCTATCCCTCTCATCGGAGGGATGCCACGCAAGCCGCTCAAGCCCGTGCCGCGAATTAACCTCATAAGGATGGTCTCGGCTTGGTCGTCCGAAGTATGACCCAAGGCAATCTTATTTGCGCCCACATCTTTCGCCACATTTAACAGAAATTCGTAGCGAAGCTCTCGAGCCGCCTCTTCTAATGAAAGCCCCTTATCTTTGGCATATTTTGAGACGTCAGCTTTTCCGAGGCTAAACGGCAACTTTAATCTATTTGCCAAATTTAATACGTAATCGCAATCTTTTTTTGCCTCTCTTTCTCCGCGCAACATATGGTCCAAATGAGCGATGTGTAATTTAATGTGGTATTCTTTTTTTAGAGCATTCAACGCAAACAAAAGCGCTGTCGAATCCGGCCCACCTGAAAGGGCAATAACTATCTTGTCGCCTCTTTTAAGAAGCTTGAATTTCTCAACCGTCTTTTTAATTCTTTCTATTAACATCGCTTTTAATAACTTGAACGTCTAATAAATTTGACTAATTTTCCGCTTATCAGGGTAAATTTGCCCTTAAGCCGTATATCTTGCGAGGAACTTCCGATAAGCACTTCAAATTCTCCCGGCTCAGCAACCCAATCTTTTTTATTGATGTCGTAAAAAGAGAGCGCCTTCTTATCAAACGTGAAATTTATCTTTCTTGTTTCTTTTGGCTTCAAATTGACCCTTTGAAATCCTTTCAATTCCTTAAGGGGCCTCTCAACGCTTGATTCTACGTCTCTGATATAAAGTTGAACTACCTCAGCGCCTTCCCTGCTGCCTGTATTCTTTAAATCAAAGCTGACTTCTATAACGTCGTGATTTGCAACAACGCTTGGGGTTATTTTGATATTGCTGTATTGAAAAAAAGTATAAGATAAACCGTGCCCAAAGGGGAAAAGGGCCTTGATGTTTTTCTTTTCGAAGTGGCGATAGCCAACAAAAATCCCTTCAGAATAATATGTCCTGCTATCTCTTCCGGGATATGTAGGATGCGCCGCGCAATCCTCCCATCTTAGCGGAAAGGTCACTGGCAATTTACCTGATGGATTAAAATCGCCTAAAAGCACATCCGCTATCGCATTGCCGCCTTCTTGTCCTGGATACCAAGCTTCAACGACAGCGGGGACTTTATCTATCCACTCGTTCATTAAAACAGGTGCACCGGTATTTAAAACCACTATGGTATTTTTATTTATTTCGGAAATCTTCTTAATCAATTCATTTTGGGCATCAGGCAAATTCAAGTCCTCTCTATCAAAACCTTCGCCCTCAAATTTTTTAGAAAGCCCCGCATATATAATAACCACATCAGATTTTTTAGCGGCATCTACGGCATCGGTTAAAAGCTCACGCGGCTTGCCCCACCCAAGTACAATAACTGCTGCGCCCCAATTTTCATAATACTCAATTCGTAAATCATACCCTTTACCTGCTTCGAGCGTAACTGTGGCATTTTTTATTTCCGAAGCCTGATCTCGCCAGCTATCAATTAATAATCTTCCATCGAAATATAAACGAACTCCGTCATCGCTCATTATGCTCAACTCATATTCGCCGCTCGAAGGTGGAACTAATTTGCCTGTCCATCTAACCGAAAAGCTATCTAAAGCTACGCCTTCGCCGGGAGAACTGCTTCCCCAATCAAAATTAATCTGTTTGTCGACCCTTCTTAGGATAGGTTCGCCCTGCAAATCCTGATTGTTGAAATATTCTCCTAAGAGCCCGTTTATTTTTTTATTATCATAAGTCGTAAAAAGAACGGAAGAAGCAATAGGGGATAATTCGCCGTCGAGCGAGCATCCTAATGAGTAATTAATCACCGCTTTATCTTTTATCTTATTTTGTAAGGCCTCTAAGGGACTTACCGAATAAGACGGCGTTACTTCTGAACTGCCTCCCCCTCCAAATCTATTGATTGCCGCATTAGGCCCTATTATCGCAATTGATTTTATTTGGTTTATTTTTATGGGTAAGAGATTTCTCTCATTCTTCATCAGAACAATTCCTTCCCTCGCGGCTTGCAAAGCAATCTCTTTATGCTCCGGCGTGTTGATAGCCCCTTTGTCCGGATCAGATTTAGGACCAAAAAGGCCACACAAGAACATCGCTCTTAGTATGCGTCTGACTTTATCATCGACTATCGATTCTTTCACTTCGCCCCCCTCAACAGCACTTCGTAACTCTTGATTAAAATAATTTCCCTGGGGCATTTCTAGATCGAGCCCGAACTTCGCCGCATTTACGGCGCTGTGAGTCGCACCCCAGTCAGAGACAACAAATCCCTTGAATCCCCACTCCTTTTTTAGGATATTATTTAACAGATAATCGTTTTCGGTGCAATGAAAGCCATTTACTTTATTATAGGCGGCCATAATCGACCACGCACCGCCTTCCTTAACAGCGGCTTCAAAAGCCGGAAGGTATATTTCCCTAAGAGTTCTTTCGTCGACTTTCACATCTATTGAATCTCTTTCCCATTCCTGATTATTGCACGCGTAATGTTTAGGGGTCGCGATAACATCCTGGTCCTGCAGCCCTCTTACATAGGATACCGCCAACCGCGAAGCGAGGTATGGGTCTTCTCCAAAACTTTCAAAGTTTCTGCCGCCCAAGGGGACCCTATTGATATTTATGCAAGGGGCCAATAACATATTCCTTCCTTTTGCTTTAATCTCTCTGGCAAGGGCCCAAGCGATTTTATTGACTAAATCCGTATCCCAACTTGACGCCATCGCTATCGAAGAGGGAAAACAGGTAGAATTCCCTTCTCTTACTCCTACCGGCCCATCTGCCATTTTTATTGATGGAATACCAAGCCTTTTAATTGGATGGGTTTCCATATCATTTCCGGCGATGAGGGTAATTTTTTCCTCTAAAGTCATTCGCTTTAATAAATCTTCGATTTTCGCCTCATTTTGAAGCTCTGCTGCACTAACTAAAGAAGTTAGAAGAAATGATATTAAACCAACAAAGAATGCCAGATTAAACTTTGGGTTTGATATCACAAACGTTTTCCTTTCTTGCAACAAAAAGCAACCCTTTTAAAAGGTTGCTTAACCGCATTAATAAAATCTTGGTGGCGGCGACCCGATTCGAACGGGTGACATAGCGGGTATGAGCCGCTCGCTCTAACCAACTGAGCTACGCCGCCATTTACAAGAAACCTTTAATCTCCTCCATTACAAATGTCTCGTCTATCTTATCCAACCCTTTATCAAACGCGGCAAGCAAACATACATCGCAGATTTGATTTATCCTCCTTGGAATGCCGCTGGAGTAATCATATATTATTTTAAACGCCCCTTCAGAAAAGGGTTGTCTAAGCCCCCCTGCTACGCTCAGACGATGAGCGATGTAGCCCTTCGTCTCTTCTAAACTCAAGGCTTCCAAATGACACTTGATGGCTATCCTTTGTCCTAATTGTTTATTGGTTTCTATCTTTTGGGTTAATTCAGGTTGTCCGAAAAGAAGCAAGGTCAAAAGAAACCTATCCGGGGTTTGAAAATTCAATAAAAGCCTCAATTCCTCAAATATGGAATTGTCCTCTATGCTATGCGCTTCATCTATGATTACGACGGTCTCCTTCCCATCTCTCATATTATTAAGCAATGTCTCATTAAGTGCAATTAAGGTATCGGTTTTTCTTATCGGTGGCTCTACGACGCCTAATAGATATGCTATCATCCTTAGCAATTCGGCGGCTTCAAGCCTTGGATTAATTACGATAGCCACCTTATATTTCTCCTTGGCCAACTCCATTAATAAGACTTGTCCTATAAGGGTCTTGCCGCAACCGAATACGCCTGTAAGAATTGCTGCGCCCTTTCTGTTTTTTACGGCGTATAGCGCCCTTGCCAATGCTTCTTCATGCTGTCTTGAATAATAAATAAAGCGAGGATCGGGCGTATTCTCAAATGGCATCTCATTTAAACCCCAGTATTCCTTATACATTTTTAACTACCCTCTTTCTCTAAAAAATGACTAACGCCAAGATGCCTATGCTAAGTAAAATCAAAATTCTGCCGAAGCGCTTTGTGCTTTTTATCTCTATCTCCCAGGAGATTGGTTCTATCTTCCAGTTAATCCGCTCGCAAAATTTCTGCTGGAATTTTATAACCGAATCCGGGCGCCGTAAAGCGATAACGCCGAAGACAAAAGATGCGAGAGCAACTATCGCTGAAATTATTTTATATGCCAAACCGAATAACATCATTTTAGCGCCTCATTGACCCCGCCCTTTCTCACTACCTTAGAGTCTCTTCTTTGTAGAAAGGGCGGGGTCATACTGCCGGTGCGATAGCCCTTCAAATCAACCGTAACATATCTAAAGCCGATTTTACTGAAATTTCTAACTATATCCTCGCGCAGGCCGTTTTCGAAAAATTTATAAATCTCATCGGGGGCAACTTCGATTCTGGCGATATCTCCGTGTCGTCGAACTCGGATTTGGCGAAAATCGAATTTTTCACGCAGGAACTGCTCGGCCAACTCTATTTGATTAAGCTTTCTTTTTGTAATCGTCTCATAATAAGGTATTCGCGACGCAAGACAGGCGTATGCAGGCTTATTCCAAGTCGGAAGGCCTAGCCTCTTCGATAATGCTCTGATATCCTCTTTAGTAAAGCGCGCTTCTTTTAAGGGACCCCTTACGCCACTTTCTTTCGCCGCGCGCCTGCCAGGCCTAAAATCTCTTATGTCGTCGTAATTGGTCGCATCAGCGATATATTTTAAGCCTTCGTCCTTCGCGAACTTCTTCATCTTATCAAAGAGCTCGCTCTTACAATAATAACATCTCTGAGGTGGATTTCTTTTAAAATTTGCATCTTTTAATTCCTCTGTCTTAATTATAATATGCCTTACGCCGATTAATTTGGCAAGCCTTTTTGCATCTTTAAGCTCGGAGCGCGGATAGGTCTCAGAAGTCGCTGTCACAGCCAAAACATTTTGGCGGCCCAAGGTATCCTTTGCGACTCTAACTAAAAACGTGGAATCAACCCCGCCGGAAAACGCAATCGCTACCGACCCCATCTTTTTTAAAATATTTTTTAACCTTTCGAGTTTAGAGTTTAGGGTTTCGAGTTTTACTTTATCCATCCGCCACCTAAAACTTTATCATCGTCGTAAAAGACGACCGCCTGCCCAGGGGTAATAGCATGCTGGGGCTCATCGAATACTACTTTAACCTCTCCATCAGAAATCGGAAAGATTTCACAATCTGCCTTTTTGTGATTGTATCTAATCTTCGCCTTCGCTCGGATGTACGCTTCGATGCCATCGCTTGCCATCCAGGAAACTCGTGACGCAAAAAGCTCCTTCTGCTTGACAAGCTCCTCATCCCCGACGACAACCGAATTTTTCTCTGCGTCAATCTGAATCACATATAATGGCTTTCCAGCAGCAATCCCTAATCCCTTCCTCTGTCCTACCGTATAAAATGCCACACCTTTATGTTCGCCCAAATTCCGTCCTTCAACATCAACTATTTTTCCCGGAGTTATATCCCTAATCCTTTCCTTTATAAAATCTCTATAATCGCCATCTAAAACGAAGCATATCTCCTGGCTCTCTGGTTTTTCTGACACCTTTAAACCGTTTGACCGCGCCATCTCACGAACCTCTGCTTTTGCAAATTCACCCAAAGGCAATAAAATATTTTGAAGTTGTTCCTGACTCAGATTAAATAAGACATATGATTGGTCCTTTGCTTTGTCCTTTCCCTCCTTAATAAAATATCTTCCGCTCTCTGAATCATAACCGTGCGATGCGTAATGGCCCGTTGCAACATAATCTGCACCTAAACCCTTTGCCCTCGCTAAAAGCGCGCCGAATTTTATCTTTTGATTGCATACTATGCACGGATTTGGAGTCCGACCCCGAGAATATTCAGCGCAAAAATAGTCTATCACATCGCGACTAAAATCATCTTCCACGTTTAGAACATAATACGGAATCCCAAGTTGATTCGCAACGGCCCGTGCGTCCTCGATAGACTCCAACGAACAGCAGCTCTTCTTGCCGTGCGAGCCGCATAATTCCTTCGGCCACAAACGCATAGTAACCCCTATCACATCGTAACCCTGTTGCTTCAACAAGAGGGCCGCAACCGATGAATCCACGCCGCCGCTCATAGCGACAACAACCTTTTTCACCCCGTTAGAAACACCCCCCATACTACCCCGTTAGAACAATAGTTTCTAACGGGGTTCATCTATTTATTTCCTTCCTCCAGAGGTGGATTCCTCAACATAATCGACCTCTGGAACCAGCCCTAAATTATTTAAATCTTGGATGACCTCGTCAATAGTCCGTGTATCCTCAATTGCAAATTGAGATTTATCATACTCAAATTCAGGCACGGTATATCCGCCTGGGCTGGTCCGTGAGCCCGCCGACATTTGCGTAATTCCTATCTTTGCCATTTCGTCTCGCAGGTCTTTTGCTTCGCGAGTAGAAAGCGCAATCTCAGCCGTCGGCAATGCAAGGCGCAGAATCGCTACTATCTTCTTTAATTCCCCATCCGAAACAGGATAAGGCGCCTCAGTTAAAACCGCTCCTATTGCAGGACGAAGGCGCGGAACCGAGATATTATACGGATATATCTCGAACCTATCCTTCAAACTACTTATATGGTCAATAAGCGCCAATACCTCGAATTTATAATCATAAAGTCCGAACAGAACCCCCATTCCGATATGTCTAATCCCGGAAGAAAGTGCCCGCTCCATAGTGGAAATCCGCCAGTCGTAGTCTGCCTTCTTTACCTTCGGATGCAGTTTCTTATATTGGCTCGTCGAATAAGTCTCTTGAAATGACTGATACGCCCAAATCTTAGATTTGCTTAAAATCTTAAAATCCCCTTCAAAAAGCGGCGCCATATTAACGCTTATCGTCTTAAGTGAGGTCTTTTCATAAATCGCATCTACGATTTCAGCAACCCTTTCTGCGCTTGCCTCTCTGGGATTCTCCGCAGAGACCAACAAAACGCGTTTATGCCCTTGCCGACTTAAAACCTCTGCCTCCTTTAAAATCTCATCTAAACTTAAGGTCCTTCTTTTCAGTAATCTATTATCGACTCTGAAACCGCAATAGAGACAATTATTGATGCACTCGTTCGTCAAATAAAGCGGCGCAAAAATTGAAATCCTTTTGGCGAATACTTTCTCTTTTACCTCACCAGCCACTTTAAAGAGCTCGGATAAGCTCGATTCATCCTCCACGGAAAGTAATTGAGCGGTCGCATCCTTTGATAAGCCGTTTAAATTTCTTGCCCTGTTTAAAATCTCGCTTAGCTCCATAATTTCTTGATATCCTTTAAGTGCGCCAAAATCAAAATCGCTACCAAGCCGATAGCGAAAATTGCGATGACGACATAATTCAGCTGTCTGGATTTGGCCTCTAACTTATACTCTTTCAGGAAAAAATCCGATGGAGAAAAGGTCCACTTCGCAGCATTTATTTTAATTTCAGCCGCGTTTGAGTTGACGACCCTGCCCGGCATAACGACCGTTATGCTGAATGGATAACTTACGAATATCGGTATGCCATAAACCCCGAAGGCATCATCGTAATTTCTTTTTGATAGTTCATCCCAATGCGACTGTAATTCTTCACCTATCTTTTTATGTGCCTGTTTTATTTTATCCTCTAGTCCTTTGTAATCTAGTCCCTTGTCTTCCTTCGTGAGGTAATCGTCGACAAATGCGATAAACCCATCTTCGCTGAATTTTTCGCTCAATTCATCCAATCTTTTCTCTATCTCTTTATCCTCATCCTCACCTTCAAAGATTTTAAACCCATCCTTCAAAAATTCTCTTAGAAAATAATCGTAATATGGGCGGAACGTATCGTTTAAAAAAATTCTGAACTTGTCCTTTGTAATTAGCCCTGACAAACCAGCCCCAAGATATTCGGATGTCTTATCTAAAACATAATTATACTCTCGCTCACAAAATTGCTTAATCCCTTGCTC
The DNA here is from genome assembly GCA_964625025.1 of uncultured Planctomycetia bacterium. Lineage (GTDB taxonomy): Bacteria > Omnitrophota > Gorgyraeia > Pluralincolimonadales > CAZUZR01 > CAZUZR01. The sequence goes on from CAZUZR010000001.1 coordinate 25,195, forward strand.
ATCCGCTGAATCCGTAAAGACCTCTTCGTACTCATAAGCGTTAAAAATAAATCCCTTTTTAACTCTGAGGTCATACCTATTTCTTGACAGGTTCTTTGGGTCGAGGCCCGTTCTCGTATAATCTGGCGCTAACTTATTTAAGTCCTTAAAAACGCTTTTTACTTCGTAAATATGATTCTTTCGTTCGACCTTGCTCCAGGAGGGGGTGTACTTTTGTGTCTGCCAACTACCGCCTTCAGGTAAAATATATCTGTTTAATAATTCCTCCTTTTCACTTTCTTCCTCAGCCGAATAGGTTGTTATCCTAAAACCTGAGCCATCGGGATTTATCTTTGTTACGGCCGTGAATTTAATCTCGCAACCACCTAACGATAAAACCAGAAGGGTCAAAAATAAGGTGGACAGGGTCTTTTTCATCTCTGCTCCGTCAAATACCTATCCATCGCTGCAGCGGCTTTCTTGCCCGCCCCCATCGCTGCAATTACAGTGCCCTCACCAGTTGTAATGTCGCCGCCTGCAAAGACGCCTTTTATCGAGGTCATACAATCCTCGTCTATCTTAAGCTCGCCGCCTGCATGCGTCTCAAAACCTTTGGTTGTTCGGGCAATCAAAGGATTTGGGCCCTGGCCGATTGCGATGATAACTGTATCCATTGGCATAGTATATTCCGAACCTTTTATCGGAATGGGGCGCCTCCTTCCATCCTTATCCGGCTCGCCCAATTCCATCTTTAAACAAGTCATATTTTTAACTTCGCCCTGTTCATTCCCCTCGATTTTTACAGGCGCGGTTAAAAACCTAAATTCAATTCCTTCATCTTTCGCGTTATTTACTTCGGCGTGGCGGGCTGGGACTTCTTTTTCGCTTCTTCTATAAACTATCATCGCCTCTTCTGCGCCAAGCCGTTTTGCAACTCGCACGCAATCCATCGCCGTATCGCCTGCTCCTACAACTGCTACTTTTGCCCCAATTCTAACCGGGGTCTTATACTTCGGGAATTCATATGCGTGCATTAAATTAACCCGTGTCAGAAATTCATTTGCCGAATAAACTCCGTTTAAATTCTCGCCTGGGATTCCCAAAAAATATGGAAGGCCTGCGCCTGTGCCTAAGAATATCGCTTTGTATCCTTCATCGAATAAATCACCAATGGTAAAAGTCCTGCCGATTAAGACATTAATTTTTATATCAACGCCTAAGGACTTGACATAATTTGTCTCAATATCGAGGATCCCTTTTGGCAACCTAAATTCAGGGATGCCGTATCTTAAAACCCCTCCGCTTGCGCTAAGCGATTCGAAGAGCGTTACATCATAGCCATATCTTGCCAAATCCGCTGCGGCTGTCAAACCCGCAGGACCTGCGCCCACGACCGCTACTTTTACGCCTTTCTTTGCCTCCATCTTCGGCGGCCTTAATTTAGAATGCGTAATCTCCCAATCTGCGACGAACCTCTCCAATGCACCAATTGCGACCGCTTCTTCCTTACCCAACAGAGTGCAAAGCACCTCGCACTGGGTCTCCTGAGGGCAGACCCTGCCGCATATCGCAGGCAGATTATTCTTTTCCTTGACCACCTTTATCGCACCTTCATAATCGCGCTTTGCTATCAATTCAATAAATGCGGGGATATCTATATCAACTGGGCAACCTCCAACGCAAGACCTCTTCTTGCACATAATACAGCGCTTCACTTCCAGAAGGGCCTGCTCCTCGGTAAAACCCAAAGAGACCTCCTGAAAATCTTTAATCCTTCCCTTCGGATCGCGCGTCCTCAATCTTTGTCGTGGAATTGTTTCTTTTGCCATTTACTTTTTCGAGCGCCCTTCTCTCTTCTTCCAGAAATCTTTTGTTCCTCAAAAGTAATTCATCGAAGTCAACTTTAAATCCATCGAAATCAGGGCCATCCACGCAAGAAAAATGGACCTTGCCGCTAACTGTAACTCGGCAGGTCCCGCACATACCGGTTGCGTCTAATAAAATCGCGTTTAAGCTGACAATCGTAGTAATATTTTTAGGCCTTGCAACTTCAGTAACCGCCTTCATCATAAGGATTGGCCCACAGCAGATTATTCTATCAATTGGCCCTCCGCGCTCAATTAATCTCTTAAGCGCATCTGTAACTAAGCCCTTCATTCCGTAACTGCCATCGTCGGTTGTAATCGTGATTTCGTCCGCAACTCTTCTCATCTCATCTTCCAGGATTATCAAATCCTTGCTACGGGCACCTAATATCGCAATTACCTTATTGTCCTTATCTTTTAATGCGCGCGCAACCGGATATAACTGCGCAACCCCAACGCCGCCGCCGATTATCGCTACAGTTCCGTATCTTTCAATCTCACTGGGAGTACCTAAGGGACCTAAGATATCTAAAATTTCGTCTCCGACGTTAAGCGCGCATAAATCCTTTGTTGACCTTCCCACCTCCTGAACGATTAGCGTTATCGCGCCATTTGATTTATCGCAATTACAAATTGTAAGTGGAATCCGCTCTGCGAATTCATCCGTTCGCACTATTACGTACTGCCCCGCGCTTGCTCCCCGCACAACCAACGGCGCTTCAACTACAAGGCGGGATATGCCTTTCGCTAAAACTTTTTTTTCCGTTATCCTATGCATTTAATATTATTGCTCCGAGTAGATTTGCTTTCTATAACTTGCCTCTATAGCTTTTACTAAATCCCTTAGAACCGAGTTTACAGGTGTGGAAATCTCTAAATTCTCTCCCTCGCTTACAATCGCGCCGTTTATATAATCTACCTCCGTTCTTTTACTCTTCAGGATATCCTGTAACATCGATGAGAGGTTATCCGCCGTTGAAGAGCAAACCGACTCAACCTTCTTTACTGGATCTGAATATATGAGGCTTATCCGTCGACGCTTGGCGACCTTCGTCGCCTCCAATACCGCCTGCCTCATAATATTTCTCGTCCACTCATATTCTAAAAGGCCGCCATTTTTAAGGCGGGTTATAGCGGTTAATGCATTTATTCCGACATTTATTATTAATTTAGACCAGATTATCTCCTTAATATTATCTGAGACCTTCGTCTCAAAATTCGCTTTTCTTAAAACTGCCGCCACTTCCTCAAGCCTGCGTCGCGGGATCTGCCATTTTTTAATGCCCTTGCGCATAGGTGGCTGATACCACCTGCCAATTATAGTTTCGCCTTTTCCAGCGTGCCGTATATGCCCATCCCCTAAAGATGTTGAGCCATGGGATGTTACCCCGCCGATAACTTTCTCCTGGCCCACTATCTCTGCGATTGCCTCGATATTTCCAAGTCCGTTTTGCAATGTCAAAACTAAAGCATTATCTCCGACGATGGCTTTCGCATTTTTGGTCGCTTCTTCTGTATTATAGGATTTAACGCAGATTATAACTAAGTCTGATGCTTTAATTTCTTTCGGCTCACACGTGGCTTTCGCTTTAATATTATGTTCGCCGCTTATGCCTTCAATCTTAATCCCTTGGGTTTCCAACTTATTTGCCCGTTCAGGACGTCTATCTAAAAACCAGACATCCTCGCCTGCCTTCGCTAAAAATCCGCCGATTAAACAACCTAATGCGCCGGGGCCTACAACGGTGATTTTCATCTGGCCCTCCTTTTGATTTTTAATTTCGCGACTTCCTCATCGGTCATCGTGTAGCTGAATTCCGCTGTTGGGAATACGCCCTTCTCTACCTCTTCCTTATATACCTTAAATGCCTCGAGAAGTTCAGGCCAAAGGTTCTTGTATCGCTTTACGAATTTCGGCACAAACCGCTCAAATAAACCTATCATATCATTTGTAACTAAGACCTGGCCGTCGCAATAAGGTCCAGCACCTATTCCTATCGTCGGGAAATTCAAATTTTCGGTTATCAATTTCGCAAGTTTATCCGGCACGCATTCTAAGACCACCGCGAAACACCCTGCATCCTCCAAAGCCAGGCTCGAATCTATTAATCTCTGTGCAGTCTCGGCGTCTTTACCCTGAACCTTAAACCCACCGAGCATCACCGCTGTCTGTGGCGTAAGTCCTATGTGTCCTAAAACAGGAATACCAGCAAGACACAAAGCCTTTGTAACATCTATTACTTCAAATCCACCCTCTAATTTAACGGCATCGCATCCGCCCTCCTTAATAAACCGTCCTGCATTCCTAATCGTCTCTTCTTTACTTACATTAAACGACATAAATGGCATATCGCCGACCAAAAGCGCATATTTCACGGCGCGTTTAACCGCCCTTGAATGATGAATCATCTCATCCATTGTTACAGGCACTGTTGATTCGTAACCCAAAACCGTCATCGCAAGCGAATCGCCGACCAGAATCATATCCATCCCCGCCTCATCTATTAAGCGGGCCGATGGATAATCATATGCCGTAAGCATCGTAATCTTCTTTCCTTCCTGTTTCCTCTTCAGTATATCCGGAATTGTAAGTTTCTTCCGCTCCATTTTTATCACCTAGCCTTTCTCCTACCCGTCATTGCGAGCGAAGCGAGGCAATGACGTTTAGTCCGCCTATTTCTTTATGAGCGATTTTACGATATTGACCGCTTCAATAGCATCGCGCGCGTATGCCGATGCGCCAATCTTCTCGGCATACTCCTTCGTTACAACTGCGCCACCCAATATCGTCTTAAAATTTAACCCCTGCTTTTTCAACTCCTTAATTACGCGCTCCATCTGAATCATAGTCGTCGTCATAAGGGCGCTTAATCCGATTATATCCGCCTTATTTTTAATCGCCTCTTTTATTATAACATCGGCTGGCACAGAACGGCCTAAATCGTAAATCTCGTAGCCATGATTTTCTAAAACGGATATCACAATATTCTTTCCGATATCGTGAATGTCCCCTTCGACGGTCGCCATCAGAATTTTTGCCTTCGCCTTTGATTCGCTTGGCTTAAGTTCTTTTTTAAGTCGTCCAAAGGCGCGCTGCATCGCCTCAGCCGATAGTATAACTTGAGGCAAAAAATATTCTTTCTTAGCGAATTTTTCACCGACTACCTCCAGCGCCGGAATTAAAATTTCGTTATTAATCTTTAATGGACTTATTCCGCCGGATAGCGCTTCCTCGACAAACGTGACGATGTTATCTTTATCCCCGTATAAAATCGCACCCTTAAGGCGTGCCCTTACATCCTTCTTATGTTCTAGTTTTGCCTTTATTCGCTTCTTTGTAATCTCCTCGACGGGCTTTAAGGCACTCGCTAAAAACTTTTTGATTTCGCTTTCGGTTGCCTTGCGTTTTATCTTAGCTTTCGCGACCCTGAACATCGCATCGTCGCTTGGATTTATAATCGCCATATCCAATCCAAAAGCGAGCGCCAAAGAGAAGAAATCCGCATTTATCCTGCCTCTATTTGGAAGCCCAAAGGAGATATTGCTAATCCCTAAAGAAGCGGGATAACCTTTCGCTTTCAATTTTTTTATTGCGTAAAGCGATTCTTTCACTTGCTCTGGTTTTGCTGAGATAGTCAAAGTTAGGGGGTCCACAGCTATATCTTCATTTGGAATCCCTAATTCAAACGCTTTATCAATAACTCGCTTGGCAATCTTCAATCGCTCATCGGAATCTTTTGGCAAACCGCATTTATCCAATGTCAAAACCAAAATCGCAGCACCATATTTCTTCGCTAAAGGTAAAATGGAATCTATCCTTTCCTTTTCGCCGTTAACCGAATTTATCAATGGCTTGCCATCTGCCTCTTTCAATGCCGCCTCAATCGCTTTTGGATTTGAGCTGTCTATTGAAAGTGGAGTTTCGCAGACTCCCTGAATCGCCTCAACCGCTTGTGCCATAGATTTTGGCTCGTCGCATCCTGGGACGCCCACATTTACATCCAAAATATCTGCGCCCTTCTTCGCCTGCTCCAGTGCCTCGCGCCTTATGATGATGGTTTTGCCCTGTTTTATCTCCTCCTGTAAATCCTTCTTTCCCGTCGGATTTATCCTCTCTCCAATGATAAGCGGCCTTGTCCTCTCATTTAACTCAACTACCTTCGAGCGCGACGATAAGCGAAATCCTGGGATATATTTCCTTTTTGTCGGCCTTCTATTTTTTAATAATGACTTTATCCCTTTAATGTGTTCGGGCGTTGTCCCGCAACATCCGCCGATTAAATTTACCCCTAATCTTACAAACTCAACTGCATAATTCGCGAAAGACTTCGGGCTCTTTGGAAAATATGTCTTCCCTGCACGCAATTGCGGCAAGCCCGCATTCGGAAGACAAGAAATATACTTATTCGTAAATGGCACTATCTCTTTTATAACCCGCGAGAGTTCCTTCGGGCCAGTAGAACAATTTGTGCCGATTATATCTGCGCCCAAAGCTTGGAATAGGACAGCGAAAGCAGACGGTGGAGTCCCATAAGTAGTTTGCTTTCCTCCTTCAAAGGTCATCTGCGCCTGAATCGGAAGACCTCCAATTTCCTTCGCGGCGATAAATGCCGCCTTTAATTCTTTTATATCTGCAAATGTCTCTAAAACTATCAAATCGCACCCGCCGTCTTTTAATGCCCTTATCTGCTCTTTAAAGTACCCAACCGCCTCGTCAAAAGTTAAATCGCCCAATGGTTTTATCCCTCTATCTAAAGGCCCAACCGAACCAGCAACATAGGCCTTATCTTGCGCTATCTCCCTTGCATTCTTCGCCGCCTCATAATTTATTTTGTATGCTTGACTTTCGAGTCCGTACGCCTTTAACTTCGTTCTATTTCCGCCGAACGAATTCGTCTCAATCACATCTGCACCAGCTTTTATATAATCCAAATGAATCGATTTTATAATCTTAGGATTAGATAGATTCAATTCCTCCGGGCAGGCTCCCGCCTTTAAGGCGCCGCTCTCTTGCAAGAGCGTGCCCATCGCTCCGTCATAAATTAATATCTCATCCTTTAGCCGACTTAATATATCTTTCATATACCTTCCTAATGGGCCGCGCTCCAATCTTGACCAAGCCGATGCAAGCGGTAACAGATTTCTCTGGAACCATTATGCAACTTTTGGTCAATCTAATGCCCAATTCTTTCGCCTTTAGAATCTTCAATATCTTCGCCTGGTCGAATATCGTCCAATCGCCATAGCCAGGGCTAAACCTTCTTAGGGTAGAGTAACCCTCTCGGCGGGCTTTCTCCTTTATTAAATCGTCAACTTTTTGAGCAAGCGCCTCAGCAGATTCAGAACCTACTGCATCCAAGACCGTCGCCCGTGCAATCTCGCCTTTTACGACATATTCATTGACTCTATTTGGCAATTCACTTCCTATTGTGCAAGCGAACAATGCTATTTTATTTGCGCCCTTCAAATGCTTAGCCAATAAGAGGCTTTTAATTGTAAAACCTGTTCCGAGCAGTTTAATGCCCCCCTTTGATTTCTCTATGTCAAAAATCTTGTAGGAGGCCTTGGGCGCAATTAAACTATATCCTTCCTCGATGAGTTCGGATATAAGCGTGGAAACCTTTTTATCTGCCTTCGTCTTATATTTGGCGAATTTCAAGCGAGAAAGGACTAATTCCTTTGGGATCTTTATAGGGATATTTTTTAAGAATGTGATAACCTTAACTCCTTTTAAAGGCCAGCCGCATCCAAGACTCGCGGGACGAGCTTGTTCCAGCCTATCGACATAATATGAACTCCGTGCGCCAGACCTTTCAATTCCTTTACGAGGCGCGCTGCGAGCTCGACTGATTTTGCCTGCCTATCCTGTGCGCCTTCGATTTCTTTAATTAAATTATCCGGAACAAATATCCCTGCGACATTTTTATTCATATATCGAGCCATATCGCCAGACTTTAGTAAGATTATCCCGGCGATTATGCAAGCATTAAAATTTTTTACCTTATCGATAAACTTCGCGAACGCTTCAACATCGTAAATGCCCTGGGTCTGAAAGAATTCAGCGCCTGCTTCAATCTTCTTCTCAAATTTTATAAGCTCAGGTTCGAGCGGATTTGCCCCTGGATTTACCACTTCTCCGCCCGTCTTGCAGACCGTCGCGCACTGTGCGCATCCGACAATGAAAATCTTTTTAGCATCGCTTAAGTAATTTAAAACTTCATCCAACGGCTTCTGTCTCGTAATTATCATATCTTTTCCCCCGTCTGTTTTTTAAACAACTCGATGCAATTTCGCATCAGCATAACAACGGTCAGGGGGCCGACGCCGCCAGGCACCGGAGTTATGAAACTTGCCCTCTTCTTTGCCCTTTCAAATTCGACGTCGCCTACCATTTTCCGCCCGACTTTATTTATCCCCACATCTATAACTATTGCGCCTCGTCTAACCCAATTGCCTTTTATAATATTTGGCTTGCCAACTGCAGCGACTAAAATTTCAGCGCGATTTATGTGGCCCTTGAGATACCCCCTTTTCGCCGTGCCTATATGGCAAACCGTTACAGTCGCTAACTTATCTAATAACGCCATCGCAATTGGCTTGCCGACCAATTCCCCGTGTCCGACCACAACCGTTTCTCTGCCATACGTACTTATTCCCGTTGACTTAATCAATTCAATTACCGCAGAAGCAGTCGGATTAACTCGTTCTACGTTTTTCGTCGGGCCTACGTAAGATAAAATCTCTTTTAAATCCATTCTTTTCGGAATGGGCAAGCCAATCATAATGGCAGTAATTTTTTTGTCTCTATTAAATCTTTTAATTGCCTTTATTAATTTATCCGGCGAAATCGAACGGCTAAGTTTTACCAATTTAAAAATTATGCCTATCTCTTTTGCAATAATTTCTTGCGAACGAATATAAATACCCTCGGCTTTATCATTACCTACTTGAACGACCGCGTGCGTCGGCACCTTGCCATATTTTTCTTTAATAAGCGCAACCTCGCGCTTCAATTGCGACTTAATTCTATTTGCTATATCTTTTCCGCTCAATAACTTCGCAAACATCTTTTATCTTCGTGCCTTTCTTCTATTCAATTTAACCAGATTATCCGCAATTTCTATGGAGGTATCCAAGAGCTCTCCCGCGGCATCCAGGTCGCCTTTTAAATTCACATTGCCGACCTGCCTAAGACGTTTATAAAAAATCAAAGCGGCTTTCGATAATTTAGAAATTTCCTCAACGCAAAGCGTAGCTTTCTTAAGGGCTGTCCTCGATTTCGTTTTGGCATAACCTTCGTATGCCCTTGCATCCTTCTCTATAAGGCCGGATAATCTATTTTTTACATTATTGGCTTTGGTTAAAATCGCCTTTATCTGACTTTCGTATCGTCTATATCTGCCTTTGCCTAAGGTGTAATTTGCAACTTTTATGATGAGAGCCACCCCAAGGGCGCCAACCAATGCGGCAACTGCTCCACCGCCTGGCGAGGGCCTTTTTGCCTGCAGTTGGCTTATGAAAAAATTTATGCTATTTTTAGAAGTTATACGTGCCATCTAGAATAATCCTGAAATCCTTCCTTCATCATCTAAATCTATGCGCAAGGCCTTGGGAGCATTCGGCATTCCAGGCATAAGGTTTAACTCGCCTGTTAAGGCAACTAAAAATCCTGCGCCTGCAGAAACCCTTACTTCGCGCACTTTAAGCCGCCAGCCAGTCGGCGCACCTTTTATCTTCGGATCATCTGTAAGCGATAAGTGCGTGCGGGCCATATTGACCGGCAATTTTTCAAACCCCAGTTCGGTTAAGGTCCTTATGTCATCTTCTGAAGCGCCGACGTAAACTACCCCTTCAGCGCCGTAAATCTCCTTTGCTATTTTTTCTATCTTCTCTTTTATCGGAAGTTCTGATTCATAAAGCGATTTAAACTTTGAAGGATGTTCCTGTAACGTAGCAAGCATTGCCTCTGCCAATTTAATTCCTCCCTCGCCACCTTTTGCCACTACATCTGTAATCTCAGAGGAAATCTTATTTGCCTTGCAAAATTCCTTAATCTTATCCAACTCCTTCTCGGAATCATTTGGAAACTTATTTATTGCAACGACTGGCCAAAGTCCGAATCTCTTCACGTTTTCAAGATGGCGTTGTAAATTCTCAAAGCCAGCTTCAAGGGCACCTAAATTCTCTACCTCTAACTCCTCATCTTTTAAGCCACCGTGCGCTTTCAGCGCTTTAGCCGTAACGACGAGAACAACGCAATCCGGCTTAAATTTGCCCTCTCTTGCGACGACATCGCAAAATTTCTCTAAACCCAAATCCGTCCCAAACCCCGTCTCAGTGACAACATAATCTGCTAATTTTAACGCCATCTGAGTCGCTAAAATGCTGTTCGTGCCATGGGCGATGTTTCCAAATGGCCCCATATGAACAAATGCCGGCTGGCCTTCCAGAGTTTGAACCAGATTAGGCTTAACCGCGTCTTTCAAAAGAGCGAGCATAGCACCCACGATTCTTAAATCAGAAGCGGTGACGGGTTTCCCTTTATTCGTAAAACCGACGAGGATATTACTGAGCTTTTCCTTTAAATCCTTATATCCCGTCGCGAGCGCAAGGCAAGCCATTATCTCTGATGCTGCCGTGATATCAAAGCTGCTTCGCCTCTTTATAGCCCCCTCGCTTAAGCCCACTTGTATATCGCGCAAACTCCTGTCGCATAAATCTATCGCCCTGCGCCAGATAATCCTTTTAGAATCTAATTTAAGTTCGTTTCCTTTTGCTAAATGGTTATCTATTATTGCGCTTAATAGATTATGTGCTGCGGTTACCGCGTGGATATCGCCTGTAAAATGAAGATTTATATCTTCCATCGGCAAGACCTGCGAATAACCACCGCCGCAACCGCCACCCTTCAATCCGAAAGCAGGGCCTAACGATGGCTCGCGTAAGCACAAAGATACGCGCTTCTTAAGTCGTCCTAAGGCCTGGGTTAATCCGATTGCTATACAGGTCTTGCCTTCTCCGGATTTCGTTGGCGTAATCGTAGATATTAAAATGAGTTTGCCGTTGCGTCTTGCTTTTAACCTTTCTAAGATGCCTAAAGAAACCTTGGCTTTATAATTTCCATAGAGCTCAAGCTCATCGGCGCGGATGCCGGCTTTTGTCGCAACCTCTAATATTTGTTTAGGATGCGTAAGCCATGCAATCTCACTTGTAGAATGCGGTTTCTTAATAAACATAGCAAACTTTTATTATATGAAATTAAACGAATTGCGTCAAGGAATATTCCCTCTGCACAGAACTTTAAGGAAAGATGCGGATAGAAGTAGGAGCTAAATTTCTAAAGAGTTTATTGGGGGATGCGACTATTTAATAATTATCTTTCTCTATCTCCTTAATAATTTCTTCATTAATAATAACGTGTATGATAATTTTCCCTACACCCTTCATTAGGTAACCCCAGCTTTTACTAATTTCAATAATAAATCTAAATTATCCACGCAATCTTTACCTCATTTTCTATCGCTTTAAATTCTTTATCACCAGTTACAAGCTCTCCTTTATGGAGTTTTGCTAAGGCAGCTGCAAAACAATCAGCATAAGAAATCTTCTTTGTGGCTTTAATGCGGGCGGCTTCTTTGGCAAGTTGCAAATCCACATCAATTATATCTATAGGCAAAGTCACGATTATTTTCTCAATCTCATGCGCCTTCTCTTGTCCGCACTCACGCAAGACTATATAATAAACTTCTCCAAAATTTACTGAGGTCATTAACAAGCTCTTATCCTTTTCGACCGCATTAACAAAAAATGATTCAACCTTCTCAAAGCCGGGCTCTTTTTCTAAGAATACCAAAAGCCCGTGAGCGTCTAAAACTCTTGTCATAGTTTTTAAGCCTCTCTTTCTTTGTCTTTTACACGCTCTTCTAATAGCACCTTTGACAATCTTCCTTTAGTTTGTAAAACTCCGGCTATTCTTTCAAAATATTCAGGCGTGACGGGCTTAAGAATTAACTCGTTGCCCCTTTCTTCAATATAAAGCTTTGTCCCTCTTTTTATTTTTAGCCTCTGGCGGATCTTTGAAGGTATGACAATCTGTCCTTTCGTAGTTACTATAGTCGTAGTCATCTCTATCTCCTCCTTTCGCTAGAAAGTATACCATATATTAAAAAGTATGTCAAGTATTTTTTTTCTTACTTTTTATATTAGTATTACTTAAATTGCTTAGTTGGATTTATATAAATTTTTGAGTCTAAGCTGGCCGCAGGCGGCGTCGATGTCGGCGCCGCGCTCGGTCCTTATCGTGGAATTTATACCGCCCCTCTTTAGAATTGCCTGGAATTCCCTTACCGACTTTTCTTCGGGCGGTGCGAAATCAAGGCCTGGAACTAAACTGAGGTGAATTAAATTTACTTTGCAGGGCAAACCCGTAAGCAGCTTAAAAAGTGAATTGGCATCTTCAGAAGAAGCATTTACCCCTTTTATCAATACGTATTCAAAGGTTATAATTCTATTCTTTACTTTAACATACTCACGACAGGCTTCCATAAGTTGCGAAAGCGGGTATTTTTTATTAATCGGCATAAGGCGCGAGCGAACCTCGTCGGTTGCAGCATGCAAAGATACCGAAAGCTCAATCTGCAATTTCTCATTCATAAGGCGCTTTATTCCAGGAACATATCCTGCTGTTGAAATCGTAATTTTCCGTGCGCCAACGCCAAAAGCAAAAGGCGAATTTAAGATGGATATTGCTTTTATAACATTATCGTAATTCGCCAACGGCTCTCCCATCCCCATCATAACGACATTTGTGAGCCTGTTGTCCTTCAAATCATTTGATATGCCAAGTGCTTGGTCTAAAATTTCACTACAGCGCAGGTTCCTTTTAATGCCATTAAGTCCGCTTGCGCAGAACTTACATCCGAAAGCACATCCTACTTGAGTTGAAAGGCAAATGGTATTGCGGCTCTCCTTTGGGCTTGTCCCACGAAGCCGTGGCGTAGTAGGAATTAAAACTGCTTCGACTGCCTCGCCGTCTTCTAAGCCGAAGAGATATTTCTTCGTGCCATCTAATTTTGAGACTTGTCTTTTAATTATATTGTAAGATGAGATGTGAAATTTGCTACGGAGGGTCTCGCGCAATGAAATGGGAAGGTTAGATATCTCATAAAAATCTTTTGCGCCTTTTCGATAAACCCATTCGAAAATCTGCTTTGCCCTATAGAGTTTTTCTCCTAATTTAGATAATTCTCCCTCAAATTCCTTAAGAGATAAATCCTTAATGTTGCGCACCTCATCGCTTAGTTCCATTTTGGTAGATAGCGCGTATCATTTATGTACTGAACAACGACATTGCCGTTTTGATAGGTGATTTTGTTTATGCCGCCATTATCGATTCTGACCGTCTTAAAAAACCAATCAAAACTCGTATTCAAGACCTTTGAAAAATATGCCGCGATAACTCCCCAGTGCGTAACTACACAAATCGAATTCCTCCTACGCCGACGCTTTGAAGGACTAGCCCTACCAAGCCTTGGCGTCGTAGGGCAAGTTGCTGAATCGCTATTTAATATATACTCAAATGCATTATTAACTCTTTTGATAAATCTTGGAATCCCCTCCCAACCGGGGATTTTCGCTTTCGACGGAGCATTCAGCCAATCTTCATAGACCTTCGGATATTCACTCTTAACCTGTTCGACTGTCTTTCCTTGCCAATCGCCCAAAATTATTTCCTCTAACTCGGGAAGGAATTTTATAGGCGCCTTTGTCTCTTTTGAAATAACCTTCGCGGTTTGGGAGCAGCGCTTTAGGCCACTGGCATAAATTATTTGAATATGTTCTTTTCTCAGCCTCTTGGCTAAAGCCTTCGCCTGGCGCTTGCCATTTTCGCTTAAGCCAGGGTCTTGCCTACCTTGAATACGCTGCTTTCGATTCCATATCGATTCGGCGTGCCTAATTAAAAATAGTTTCATCCCGCTCTTTCTTACTACACGGAGTCTCTTCTTTGTAGAAAGGGCGGGATTCATTTTATTGGCGAAAATGTAAATCTATGTATTGGAGTAGGCCCATATCTCCTTATCGCCCTTAGATGCATTTTAGTGGCGTATCCTTTATGTTGTGCAAAACCGTATTTAGGATAAAGTATATCGTAATATAACATTATAAAATCTCTCATAACTTTGGCGACGATTGAAGCGCAGGCAATCGATATCGAACGGGAGTCTCCATCTACCAGCGCCAATTTTGGATGCGGGATTTCGGGGTAGGTTATACCATCGATTAATACGTAATCCGGCTTGATTCCTAAATCATATATTGCCAATTCCATCGCCAGGTGCGTTGCGCGAAAGATGTTTATCTCGTCGATAACCTTCTCGCTTACAACTCCGATTCCGACGTGTGCCTTTTCTAATATCTCTTCATATGCCCTTTCGCGAAAACTACGCGTTAACACTTTGGAATCGGCAATTTTATTTACGAACTTTAAATCTTTTAATATAACAGCAGACGCGACTACTGGCCCTGCTAATGGGCCTCGGCCGGCCTCATCTAAGCCTGCGATAAATCTTTTGCCCTGCTTTTTAAGTTTCCGCTCATAATAGAGCATCAGCCCTCTTGGCCTGTTTTTTCCTTAGATAATATAATTTCGCCCTTCTTGCCTTTCCGGGCTTTACTACTTCGACCCTTTCAAGAAAAGGCGAATGAAGAGGAAAAATCCTTTCGACCCCCTCACCATAAGAAATTCGCCGCACCATAAAAGTCTCGGATAAACCCTTGCCCCTCTTTCTTATCACTACGCCCTCAAATGTCTGCAGGCGAGTTTTATCTTCTTCGACTATTTTTACATACACCTTTACAGTGTCGCCCACATTAAATTGTGGCATTTCTTTTTTCAGATGTTCTCTCTCAACGAGCGAAATCTTTTCCATTTTCATCTCTCCTTTGTAGTGTTCTCGGTTTCTCCGAAATATACTTCTCGGTAGCTCAACCTTTTATATCGCTTACAACCTCTTTACGGTTTACGTTCAACCACCGAGCTCCACTGTAAGGGAAGAAACGTTGTTTCTCCCCTTACTATTCCTCTCTTCCTTAAAAGGAATCTCCAACTTTATCTTACTGCTCCTTATCAGTATATTTTTTATACAAATCCGGTCGCCTTTGCTTCGTTGCCTTAAGTGCCTTCCGTCTCCTCCACTCTTCTATCTTCTTATGGTCGCCAGATAATAAAACAGTTGGCACCTTCATGCCCCCAAAAGACGCTGGCCTCGTATATTGAGGATATTCTAAAAGGCCAGATGTAAATGATTCGAATTCCAATGAACTTCTATTCCCAATTACGCCAGGAATCAATCGCACTACGGACTCGACCAGAGCCGCCGCAGGTATCTCTCCGCCTGTCAAAATAAAATCGCCAAGGGAAATTTCGTCAGTAACCATCTTTTGTCTAAATCGTTCATCAATTCCCTCGTAGTGTCCGCAGACCAATATCAGATGTTTAAACCTCGATAGCCTCTTAGCTATTCTTTGTTCTAATCTTTTGCCCTGCGGCGTTAAAAGTATGACCCTCGACGATGGAGACTCTAAATCAGAAACTGCATCAAAGAGCGGCCCTGGCTTCAAAACCATCCCCGGGCCACCGCCGAAAGGCGCATCATCTACTTTTTTGTGTGCGTCCTCGCTCCAATCGCGTAGATTATGAATCCTTATTTTGACCAGGTCCCTCTTTTGGGCGCGCTTAATTATAGATTCTTCGAATACGCCCTCGAACATCTTAGGGAAAAGGGTAAGTATATCAATCAGCATATCTTAAATTATGCCCGATTTCCTGAAAATCGATGAAACGGTAGGCGATGGTTTCGCTCCAACCTTAAGCCAATGCGATGCCCTTTCTTTATTCAAATTTGTAAAAGGCGGATTTTTTGTAGGGTCATAGGAGCCTAATTCCTCAATCGCTCTTCCATCTCGCGCCTTATGCGAATCGATGACTATTATCCTCTGATGCGGCTTTTTCTTCGTTCCCAATCTCTTTAACCTAATTACAACTGCCATTTATTATTCCTCCTTTTCTCTGCGGATATTAGCGCCCAATTGTGATAGTTTTTCTTCTATCCTCTCGTAACCTCTATCTAAATGATAAATCCTTGAAATATCCGTCCTTCCTTTTGCGACCAACCCTGCAAGTACCAAAGCGGCGGATGCGCGCAAATCCGATGCCATAACAGGCGCGCCGCTCAATTGCTTTACGCCCTTAACTATCGCTGAATTTCCCTCGAGCATAACCTGTGCACCCATCCTGTTTAACTCGCTAACATGCATAAACCTATCGGGATATATCTTCTCGGTTATCACGCTAATCCCTTCGGCGATAGTCATCAACGCCATCATTTGAGCCTGCATATCTGTTGGAAAGCCAGGATATGGAAGCGTTGTAACATCAACGGGCTTTAGCGAGCGTGCGATTCGCACGCGTATATCTTTCCCGTGCTGCGTTATTATTACGCCTGCCTCTTGTAATTTATCAACTATTGCACCCAAATGTTCGTATCTGGCGTTCCTTATTATTATGTCGCCTCTTGTCATCGCTGCGGCAATCATATATGTGCCCGCCTCAATCCTATCCGGTATTATCTCGTGTTCTGCGCCGCCTAAACTACTTACGCCTTCTACCTCAATTAAATGTGTCCTAGCCCCCTTAATCTTTGCGCCCATCTTAATTAAAAACTCTGCCAAATCTACAACTTCTGGTTCGCACGCAGCATTTTCAATTAAGGTCTTGCCCTTCGCTAAAGTAGCTGCCATCATAACATTCGCAGTGGCTAAAACCGAGGAGCCGTATGCGCCTCCCAAATAAACACGTGTCCCTTTTAATTGTTTTGCACTTGCTATTACATATCCATGCTCTATCTTTAAATCTGCCCCTAAGGCTTTAATTCCTTTTAGATGTAAATCGACTGGACGAGGTCCAATAACGCATCCTCCGGGTAGAGAAATTTGTGCGCGTTTTAATTTCGCCAATATAGGCCCGAGGACGCAGAAGGATGCGCGCATTGTGCTTACTAACTTATATGGCGCTATATGCCCTTTATAGCCCTGAGGCTCAACGATTATCCGACCATCCCTCATCTCTACCTTAACGCCTAATTGGCGTAATATCCTCATCATCGTATGGACATCGCGCAGCGCAGGCACATTCTTAATCACGCATTTCTCGTCGGTAAGCAAGGTGGCGACCATAATCGGAAGGGCGGCGTTCTTTGCACCGCCTATCTCGACCGCCCCTTTTAGTTTTATACCACCTTCGACCGCTAACTTATCCATATTTATCGCGCACCCTTTTTATTAATACCCCGCACCTTTAAAAGGTGCGGGATTTATTAATTTGTCCGCTTTTTTGCAAAAATAACTCTATCGATTCCGTTATAATCTTTTAAGATTCTTAACTCGCAATAACTTTTAGTTTGGCTTATTAAACTACGAATTGCCTGCACCTGACCAAATCCCATCTCTAAAATTAAATGCCCGTTGGGCTTCAGCCTCATCGCGCTCTGAAGGATTATCGCTTCATAAAAATTTAAACCTCCCGCTCCCCCCTCCAATGCAAGCTTTGGTTCGTATTTTACTTCGAGGGGCAACGCATCATAATTTTCGCTGGGGATATATGGGGGATTAGATACTATTAAATCGAACCTCTCATCTTCAGCAATTGCGCAAAATAAATCGGCTAGGACAAAATTAATCCTACGCTCAACGCCGTTTAACTTCGCATTAGCCCGAGCAACATTTAGGGCATCACTTGATACATCGCAAGCTACTATTTTACAAAATGGATTATATTTTGTCAAACTAACCGCTATAGCGCCTGAGCCAGTGCCTATCTCAAACAGATATGGCGACTTAATATGCTTATCTTTAATCAATTGTAAGGTGCCCTCAACTAAAATTTCGGTTTCGGGACGCGGAATAAAAACCGAAGGAGAGACATAAAATTTGAGCCCCATAAATTCTGTTTCTCCCATAATATATTGAAGGGGCACGCCCAAGCTAAGTCGCCCTGCCGCCTTATAAAATCTACTAATTTTTCTCTCGTTGCCTTTATAATCGCCGAGATATAACTGCGTTCGGGTACACTTAAAAGCCCAACACGTTAACTGTTCTATAGCATTCATATTTAAGTTACCGCTTTCCCCTAAGCCGTAGCTCTCTTTCCGCCTTTAGTAGTTGCGCTATTATATCTTCCATATCGCCCTCTAAAATGTTCTCTAACTTATGAAGCGTAAGCCCAATCCGATGGTCTGTAACACGTTTATCAGGATAATTATAAGTTCTTATCTTTTCGCTGCGTTCGCCTGTGCCGATCTGTATCTTTCTTTCCTTAGCTATTTTTTCATGTTGCTCAGATTTGGCTTTATCTAATATCCTTGCGCGCAATACCTTCAGCGCCTTCATCTTATTTTTTAATTGCGAGCGTTCATCTTGGCAGGATACTACAATCCCTGTAGGTATATGCGTCACCCTCACGGCTGAATCAGTGGTATTAACGGATTGGCCTCCCGGTCCAGATGACCTAAACACATCTATCCTTAAATCCTTTGGGTCTATTTTTACATCGACCTCATGAGCCTCGGGCAACACAGCAACCGAGACCGTTGAGGTATGAATTCTTCCTGACGCCTCAGTAACAGGCACCCTCTGAACCCTGTGTACTCCAGATTCGTATTTCATCTTTTTATAAACGCCGGCGCCTGATATCCCAAAAATTATTTCTTTAAACCCTCCTGCTTCCGATGGGCTTGAACTAAGCGTTTCGACTTTCCAGCCCTGCTTGGCCGAATATTTTGCATACATCCTGAATAAATCGGCAGCGAATAACGAAGCTTCTAATCCACCTGTGCCGGCTCGGATTTCAACGATTGTATTTTTATTTGCATCCGCTTCCTCTTCGAGCGTGGATTCTTCAAGGGCACTCTCTAAAGCGGCGCTTTTCTCTTTGAGCTCCGATAGTTCTTGCCTTGCTAAATCTGCAAGTTCTCGCTCCTCGGCCTTTTTTGCCAATAACTCCTCAAGTTGTCTTATCTCGTCGTTCAGTTTTTTATATCCCTTATATCTATCGACGAGGCCCTTAAGCTGACTTAGCTCCTTTGCATATCGCTGATAAGCTGCCATATCCGAGATGACCTTAGGGTCAGCGATGAGCCGCTCGAGTTCCTCATAGCGTTTTAATTTGGATTCCAATGCCTCGAACATCTTTTGACCTTTCTCCTACAACAGATTTTCAATAAGATATTTAGGCTGTCCCTTCCGGCCTTCTGTATTTTTTCTTAAACCTTTCAATCCTTCCAGCAGGATCGACGTATTTTTGTAAGCCGGTAAAAAATGGGTGACATTTCGAACAGATTTCGACTCGAATATTTTGCTTCGTAGAACGAGTATGGATTACTTCGCCACAGGCGCAGGTAATCGTCGTCGGTTGATATTGCGGATGTATCTTAGGCTTCATTTTCCCTCCTCTTTATTGGTTCATGCCCATCAGGAATTCAGCGTTCGATTTAGTCTTAGAAAGCCTCTCAAGCAATAACTCCATCGCCTCGTCGGAATTCATCTCGTTTAAGACCTTCCTCAATATCCAAACGCGCTTTAACTCCTCTTCCTTAAGCAACAACTCTTCCTTTCTTGTGTTGGAGCGTTTGATATCAATAGCGGGATATATCCTCTTTTGGAATAAATTTCTATCCAATTGCAATTCCATATTGCCGGTGCCTTTAAATTCCTCGAAGATAACCTCATCCATCCTGCTTCCGGTATCTACAAGGGCTGTGGCTATAATCGTAAGCGAGCCGCCCTCCTCTACGCATCTGGCTGCCCCGAAGAACCTCTTTGGTTTATGGAGCGCGCTTGAGTCGACGCCGCCCGATAATATCTTGCCGCTATGTGGCGCAACCGTATTATATGCGCGAGCCAAACGAGTTATAGAATCCAATAATATCACGACGTCCTTTTTATTCTCAACGAGCCTTTTTGCTTTCTCCAAGACTATCTCCGCAACTTGAATGTGCCTTTCTGCGGGTTCATCGAAGGTAGAACTTATAACCTCTCCCTTTACAGAACGCTGCATATCGGTTACCTCCTCAGGCCTTTCGTCAATCAAAAGCACAATCAAAATCACATCTTGGAAATTTTTCGTTATGGAGTTGGCTATCTTCTGCAGTAGTATGGTCTTGCCGCTATACGGCTGCGCGACTATTAATCCCCTCTGCCCCTTGCCTATCGGGGTCAATAAATCCATAATCCTCGTAGAGAGTTCGTTCGGGTCACTTTCTAATAAGTACCTCTCCTGAGGATAGAGAGGCGTTAAATTATCGAAAAGGGTCCGTTCCTTCATCGATTCGGGATGCTCGAAATTGACCGCCTCAACCTTTAATAGGGCGAAATACCTTTCGCCTTCCTTAGGCGGCCGAATTTGCCCGCTCACAGTATCGCCTGTGCGCAAGTCGAATTTCCTAATTTGGCTGGGAGATACATAGATGTCATCCGGCGATGGCAGATAATTATAATTTGATGAGCGCAAGAACCCAAAGCCATCCGGCAATATCTCCAGCACCCCCTCGCCAAACATATATCCTTCCTTTTCTGCTTGCGCTTGGAGTATTTTGAAGATGAGGTCCTGTTTTTTAAGGCCGCTGATACCGTTGATGTTCAACTCTCGACCGACCTTTGTTAATTCTTGAATCGTCATCTTCTTCAATTTTGCAATATCAAAACCTGTTGTCTTTACCTCTTTTGTTTCTCTTACCTCTTTTGTTTCTCTTACCTCTTTTGTTTCTCTTACCTCTTCATTATTATTTTTCATCCCATTCCTCCTCCTCCATAAAAACCTTCAAAGTCCCTGCCTCTTTCTGAGCCGCACTTAATGATTCAACGGCACAGCCTAAAAATTCATCTGGCGAAAAAGCGAAAGAAAAATAATACGCCACCCCAATCGAAACGGAAAGCCTTAATCTATTTGACTCAAATCCGTAATCGCTCACCGCATCCAAAATCCTGTGCGCTTTCTCCTTGACCTCCTCCTGTGTGAGGCCGCGCATCAAAATTAAAAATTCATCTCCTCCGAACCTGGCTAAAAGATCGCCACCCCTTAGCAAAGACCTTAAAATCTTCTCTGTGGAATCCAAAATTTTATTGCCCACACCCCTGCCGTACCAGCGATTAAACCTTTCGAAGTTATCTATATCTACAAGTAATAGGGCAACAGGCGGAAGCAACCTTGTCTCTTTCGATCGGTCTATTTCAGTTTTTAGAACCTCGAGTATATCTTCTATTCTGTGAGAACTACCTACATTCTCACCAGGGCCTTCCATATCTTAACCGCCTGTTTCCTCGTCGAATTTAATCTCCCGCTATTATCTATAACGAAATCCGCTGCCCTTATTTTCTCCTGCAACGGCATTTGAGCTCTTATCCTTTGTAAAATCTGCGCATAGGATAGGCCTAATTTTTTTGAAGCCCTCCTTATTTGAATGCTACGCTTAGACCTTACCACTATCAACTTATCGACCTTTGACTTCCCGCCGGATTCGAGTAAAAGAGGTATATCGAGCACTACTACCGCATTAGGATTAGCCTTCTTAATTTTATTTAACTGCCCTTCGATTTCTTTGTAGACCAAAGGATGAATAATCTCGCATAATCTCTTAAGGCATTTTTTGTTCGAAAAAGCCACTTCGGCAAGCGCCCTTCTGTTTATTGTGCCACCTTTATTCAATATGCCGCTGCCGAAATTGCCCTTTATTTTTCTCCACACTTTTCTTCTTGGTTCTATTAACCGATGCGCAATCACATCCGCATCCAACACAAGTGCTCCTAATTCTTTAAATATCCTTGCGGCCGTCGTCTTTCCCGTGCCGACGCCGCCGGTTATCCCGATTATTAGCATCTTTATTAAAAGATTTAAACTCTAAATACTAAACTCTAAACAAACTCAAATTTTCAAAATCCAAAACATTGTTTGGAACATTTGAATTTAGGATTTCGGATTTAGGATTTCCTCAACATCGTTTTATACAATTCTATATACCTCTTGGCAGAACCCTCCCAGGAGAAATCGTATTTCATCGCCTTGAGGACCAACTTTCGCCAGGCGCTTTTATCCTTATATAAAAGAACTGCGCGCTTGATGGCGCCGAATAACTCGTTCGCATCATATTTCTCGAAGAGGAAACCGTTGCCACGGTTAGTCTTTGGGTTATACTCGATTATCGTATCGGCAAGCCCTCCCGTCTTGCGGACTATCGGTATCGTTCCATATCTTAGTGAAATAAGTTGCCCCAGCCCGCACGGCTCATATCTCGACGGCATCAGAAACATATCAGAGCCTGCGTAAATCTTTTTTGCCAATACAGCGTCAAATTTTAGATGGATGGATGCCTTCTTAGGATATTTCATTTGCATCTCTTCAAACAAGATATGATATTTACCTTCGCCAGTTCCCAAAAGGATGAACTGAACATCCATATTTAATAATGGCTCTATAATTTGAGAAATTAGGTCCAGCCCCTTTTGGTCGGCCAGCCTTGAGATTATGCCGATGAGAGGCGCTTTCGCATCTCCTTTAAGCCCGCCTTCTTGTTGAAGCGCTATCTTACCTTTATATTTTCCATCAATTGCTGTGGCTGAGAAATGGTGCTTTAACTCCACATCCTTCGATGGATTCCATTCGTCGTAATCGATACCATTTATTATTCCAAATAGGGAGCCCTTTCTGCTCGCCAAAACGCCGTCTAACCCGTATCCAAATTCCCTCGTCTGAATCTCATTCGCATATGTGGGTGAGACGGTCGTTATTATATCTGAAAATATCAAACCTCCCTTTAATATATTCACCTTATCGTAGTACTCTAATCCATTGATGCTGAATAGTTCCCGCGGAATGCCTGTCTTAGGAAACTCCTCTTTGGAGAATAGCCCTTGATAGCCGATATTATGTATGGTGAATACCGTCTTTATGTCCTTATAGAACGGGTCATCTTTAAATATAGTCTTAAGATAGATGGGAATTAGCGCGGTCTGCCAGTCATTGCAATGGATGATATTCGGCTTAAAATCTAAGTCCTTTAAGAGTTCCAAAGCCCGCTTTGAAAAAAACGTAAACCTCTCTAGATTATCAGGATAATCGCCTGTCTTTGTGCCGTATAAGTTATCCCTCATAAAATATCCTTCGTGCTCTATAAAATAGATGGGGACATCGTTATTCAATCTCGCCTCATTGCCATATATCTTGACCGAACTATATCGAGGCGTTATGACCCTTATATCTACGCCTAACTTATGAATCGCCAAAGGTAGGCTACCAACCACATCAGCCAAACCGCCTGTCTTCGAAAATGGAACGACCTCACTCGATGCCATCAAGACCTTTAATGCTCTTTCGCCCTTTGCCATATTATGCTGCCTCCAACCAATTTTTGCCAACCTTGACTTGAACCTTTATTGAAACCTTTAACTTCGCCACCTCTTCCATCTTCGCCTTTACCATTTTACTCATAATATCAACTTCGTCCTTTGGAACCTCAAAGACTAACTCGTCATGGACCTGAAGTATCATCTTAGATTTTAATCTCTTTTCCTTTATCGCCCTATGTATATTTATCATTGCGACCTTAATCAAATCCGCAGCCGAGCCCTGAATAGGGGTATTTATCGCAGTCCTCTCGGCGAATTGCCTCATGGAATTATTCTGGCTATTTATTTCAGGTATGTATCTGCGCCGATTTAAAATGGTCGTCACGTAGCCCCTTTCCCTGGCTTCCTCAATCGTATCCTCTATATAGACCTTGACCCTGCCGTATCTTTCAAAATAGGAATCTATAAATTCCTTCGCCTCTGCAGGCTCAATCCTTAAATCCTTAGATAAGCCGTATGGGCTCATTCCGTAGATTATCCCAAAATTTACAGTTTTGGCGACGGAGCGCATCTCTTGTGTCACTTTTTCCTCCGGCACATTAAAAACTAAAGAGGCCGTATGAGTATGAATATCCCTGTCCTGCTTAAACGCCTCTATTAGCTCCACATCGCCTGAGAAATGCGCAAGTATTCTAAGTTCAATCTGCGAATAGTCCGCCGACATAATTAAATGCTCTGCCTCGCCAGCGATGAAGGCCTTTCTAATTTGCCTGCCTGCTTCAGTCTTTATCGGGATGTTCTGCAAATTCGGGTCGGAGGAACTTAACCTGCCTGTCTGCGTTACCGTTTGATTAAACGATGTATGAACTCGCCCCGTCTTAGGATTTATCAATTCAGGGAGCGTATCGATATAGGTCGATTTTAATTTAGCCAGTTCACGATATTTTAATATCGTTGCGGGCAGCGCATGTTGGGTCGCTAAAGCCTCCAATACCTCTACGTCGGTAGATATGCCTGTCTTGGTCTTCTTTACAATAGGCAACTTCAATTCTTTAAATAATACCTCGCTTAACTGCTTTGGAGAGTTTATATTGAATTCGCAACCGGCCATCTCATATATCTCAGATGTAAGTAGATGTAACTGTTTATCCATCCCCTTTGACATCTTAGCCAAAAATTTTACATCTATAGCAACCCCTGCCAATTCCATACAGGCCAAGCAATCTATTAATGGCATCTCCACATTGTAAAATAACTCATCCAAGTTTTTATCTTTAAGTTGCGGTTCAAGGATGCATTTTAGCCTTAATGTCGCATCAGAGTCCTGGCAACAATATCTTTTGATTGCCTCTAAGTCCACTTCCCTCATAGTCACCTTCCCCTTGCCCTTGCCCAATAAATCGGTGATGGGGGTCATCTTAAAATTTAAGTTTTCCAGCGCGATATCGTCAAGGTTGTGGTTGAGTTTCGAGGGATTCAAAAGATAAGATGCAACCATCGTATCGAATGCAACGTCATTTAACTGGATGCCATAATTTGCCAGCAATACCTTTTCGTATTTTATATTTTGCCCGATTTTCCTTTTATTGGCGTCTTCAAAGATATGTCTTAATCTCGATAGCACATATTCCACATCGAAACCCTCGCCAGCATCTTTTACCCCGTTTTTGCCCGCAGGCCCCACACCTGGGCGCAAGTGCGAGGCAGGGGCGGGATTTATCGGCACATAATATGCCGCGCCTTCCTTCCAGCAAAACGAAACGCCCACCGGCTCACATAGAAGCGGGTCTGTCCCCGTGGTCTCAAAGTCTAAGGCGAATTCGCTTTTGTTTTCCAATTCTCTTATCAGGTCCTTAAAATCATCCTCATCGGCGATGAGTTTATATTCTCCGTCCAATTCCTTTCCTGAAGGGGCGTAATCTTTCAACAGGCTCTTAAACTCCAACTCCTTAAATAATTCGTATAACCTATCCCTGTTGGGTTCCTTCAATTTCAACTCGTCCAAATCTACATCTATGGGGACATCCGTATCAACGGTTGCCAATTCTTTGCTTAATTTCGCCTGTTCCTTAAATTCATTTATTCGTTCGCGTAATCTTTCAGATTCTATCTTCTCGACATTGGATAGGACTTTATCTAGGCTCCCGAATTTTCTGATTAACTCTACCGCTGTAACTTCGCCGATGCCGGGTATGCCAGGTATGTTATCCGAGGAATCTCCCATAAGCGCTATTAAATCCACTATCCTTTCTGGGCCGAGGCCATAACGTTCCTTAACCTTTGCCTCATCGTAGATAAGCCCTTCCTTATGGACGTTGTAAATCCTTATATGTGAATTTACTAATTGAAGCACATCTTTATCGCCCGTAACAATATAGACCTCGCGGCCTTTCCTTTTGGCCTTTTTCGCAATCGTCGCTAAAATATCGTCGGCCTCGTATCCCTGCATCTGGTAAATCGGGATATTGTAGGCTTGAACAATCTCTTTGATTATAGGCATCTGCTCTGATAACTCATCCGGCATCGGCTTTCTATGAATTTTATACTCTTCGTATCTCTTATGCCTAAAAGTCGGGCCCTTTAAGTCGAACGCTATAGCTAAATATTGAGGCTCCTCTTCCTTAATTATTTTATTGAGCATCGTGATGAATCCGTATATCGCATTTGTAGGCTGCCCTTTAGAAGACGAAAGGTGAGAAATAGCGTAAAATGCCCGGTAGCAAAATGAATTCCCATCTATTAAGAATAATCTCTTTCGTTTCATTTATCTTTTGGCTTATATTTACCGAATATCTCAACCGCCTTTTCTTCTACCATGTTCAATTCTATCCCATATGCCTTTTCGAACTTATCCGAGAAGAATCCGCTTTCCTTGAAAAGTACTTGTAATTTCTCCTTGCCATATTTGTCTATGAGATACGATACGACTGACCACGCATAATAATAAGCTTCTTCTTCTGTCCTGTCGGCTCCGAAATCCGCCTCCAATCTCACAAAGGAAAAATCCTTAACCGTAAGTCGCGGATTTACCTTGGCCTGCCTTATGTCGCCCCCGGAAATATATTGGGCCACGCCCTCATGAAACCACCTCGGGGCGCTTGGCATGGCCTTGTTTATCAGTATGTGGGTTAGTTCATGCCTTAACAATTCCATATCATTAAAATCTGCATCTAAAGATATGCTCTCATAACCTGCGCTCGCCCTTATGCCCCTTCCTCCTTGTGGCTTTAAATATACATTTACCTCAATCCTGCTGAACCTGTAGGGGTCGAGAGCTAAAAAGGTTGCGATGTCGTGATAAGCCGTTTCTAAATCTCGTCCTATTTTTTTAAGGTTCGCCTCTTGAATCTCGCCGCCAAAGCCCATAATCCTGAAATGTTCTGTCTCTACCGGTGAAGTGGCGAAGGCGAAACTAAAAATAATTAGTAGGCTACAAAATAGAAAGGCACAAAAAATCCTATTTTTTGACATCCTTCATCTATATGCGATTAGAAAATGGCCCTCATTGAGTTACTATTTTTATTTGGTTTATCTATTTAATGTAGGCATTAGTGGGAAATTTAAAAGGCGTGTTTCTCCGGCTTCAAGGTTTCAGTCTTTTTAATCTTTACCGCTGTTCCATAGGCATAGATGTATCCGCTATAATCGAAATATCTAATTCCTATTACGTAATCGGCTCCTAAATTCTTTGCCTCCTCCTTTAATCTTTCATTTAAGTTGTCCAATACAACCTCTCCCGACCGCGCAGAAACAATGCCTATGATATCGTAATCTTCTTTTATATCCTCGGATGTTAGGATGACACCCTTTGATTTTTTCTTCTCTTGCGCGTAACTATTCGGCGTGAGCGCAATAAATAAAAGGGTCAACGTCACAAGCACAAGAACAAAAGGATAGGTTCTGCTCATAAGGTCGGCTCTCCCCTTGAGTCAACTATCGTAGCGGTTAAGAAGATAATCAAATTCTTTTTTGTGCGGTTAACGTATTTTGATTTAAAGAAGTTGCCAAAAAATGGCAAATCTCCTAAGAATGGCACCTTTCGCTTGGTTACGCTTTCGTCTTCTCTTATCAATCCACCTATTACAACGGTCTCGCCACTGCGTATAACCACAGATGTCTGTGTAACCCTTATATCGGTGATTGGATATCCCAAGTCAGTTGGAAAATCCGTAGCAGAAGAAATAGGAACTTGCCTGATTAAGACAGAAACCTCAGGGTGAATATCCATAGTAATTATCTTACTTTCACCTGCGACCTTTGGGGTTACTTCCAATAATATACCAATGGCGCTCTCTTTGACTTTATATTTCTCTACAAAGACAGGTAAGACGACTGTGCCGACATTAGTCCTCGTAAGGTCAGACGCATATGGAAAGACATTAGCCAGTTGGATATTTGCCATCTGGCCTGACAAGGTTGTAACAGTGGGTGCGGATAGCAAATTTGCCTTGCCTTGTTCTTCAAGCGCTTTAACATATGCAAGCAATTGGCTGCCTGTTTGAGCAGTTATCCTGCCCACTTCAAGCCCAAAACCTGAGGTCTTCGTAGCATCCCCAAATACATTTGCAGCTCCTAGTAAATTGGTAGATGCGTCAATATGGACATCGCCTCCCTTGCTAGGACTCTGTGGGAGCAGATGATACCACCACTCAATCCCTAATTCTTCTATATCCTGTAATGCCACTTCAACAAACCTCGCTTGAATCCGAACCTGTTGTGGGCCTACATCCCATAACCTTATCAATTCTCTAGCGAGATTTTGATTGCTGGGTGTATCTGTAACTGTCAGCATCCCGGTCATCTCATCTAATACGGCCCTTCTATTTTCATTA
Organism: uncultured Planctomycetia bacterium; assembly: GCA_964625025.1. Taxonomy (GTDB): domain Bacteria; phylum Omnitrophota; class Gorgyraeia; order Pluralincolimonadales; family CAZUZR01; genus CAZUZR01. The sequence continues at coordinate 53,267 of CAZUZR010000001.1, forward strand.
GGGGGTAGGGCCTCATCGAGATATTCTTTGATATTGTATTCCTTTTCACCTTGCGCAAATAGAGTATTGATTAAAAATAAAAGGCTAGCCAACGCGCTCATTAAAAAAATTAAACTTAAAAATATCTTGTGACCATTTTTCATCTTATGACCTCGCCTTCAGAGGTGATTATGCTCGCTGTGATAAAGATGAGAAGGCTCTTCTTCCTTATGTTCTTATAATCGTATTTAAAGACATTGCCCAAAAGTGGGATGTCTCCTATAACCGGCACCTTTCTTTTAGTAACCGTCTCCTCGTCCTTTATCATTCCGCCTAAAACAATGGTCTCGCCACTATCTATAGCGATGCTCGTCTGAGTGGTCCTTACATCCACAACAGGCCAGCCTAAGTCGTTTGGAATGATAACGGCTCCTGCAGTTGTACTCCCTCCGGCGCGAAAATTTGAAATTACAACTTGATTTTTTAGAACGCTTACTTCAGGATGGAGGTCAAGCGTTATGGTATTGGAGCCCTCGCTGACATACGGGGTTACCTCAAGGGCTATGCCAATCGGCTTCTCTGACAATTTCAACTTATAATTCCAGATGGGGGCCTGCGCTGTCCCTATATTCTCAAGCGTAAAATCAGAGACGTAAGGATATTTCCTTACAATTTGAATGTTAGCCATCTGTCCCGAGATGGTTGTAACCTTTGGCGCGGAAAGAAGGTTGGCCTTGCCTTCTTGTTCAAGGGCCTTAAGCCTTGACTGGAGAATCCTTAAGTTTTGGGTTGTCTTGGCGATAAAGATATCTGCCCCGAATTTACCGACCTTTGGAAAGGTGGTAGTGGTAGAATCATCCCATTGAATGCCGTGATAAGCAGCTTGGGCCTCAATCGGATTGACCGCCAAATTCGTAAATATCTCGCCCCTCCTGCTCCTTCCAGGCAATCTGCCGTACCACTCAATTCCTAACTCGCCCAAAGCAGTAATATCGACCTCAACAAATCGGGTCTCTATCATAACCTGCCGGGGCCCAACTTCAAATTGCTCAATTAATTGCTTGATAATTCTCTGATTGCCTTTGGTGTCGGTTACGGTAAGCAACTTCGCCTGTTCGTTATAGGCTACCCTGCGTCCTTCCTGCGGCGGAAGCGCCTTCTCTAGATAATCTTTAATCGTTAGCTCTATCTCGTCTTCCGAGAAAGCGCTTATTTGTGCAATTGAAAATAAAAAAGTTAACGTAATCGCAAATAACCTTTTCATCTTATTCTTTTTCTTTTTTCGTCTCAAATTCCTTTAATTCCACCTTCCGTATCTTTCGCACTCCATATTTTAAGC
>CAZUZR010000002.1:0-30040 GCA_964625025.1 uncultured Planctomycetia bacterium
GGCATCTTTTTTGTGAATGTGATGTACCTCGACGATATTTACTTTGTAATCCCTCGAAAGCACCTCCGCCGCCGCCTTAACCAATTTGAAGAGCAAATTGACTCCGATTGACATATTAGGCGAGTAGACGATGGGAATATTTCTCGCTGCATCTTTTATTTTGTTTACCTGTTCCTCTGTTAAACCAGTTGTTCCAATTACAACCGCTTTTTTATGTTTTAACACATAATCCAAATGCTCTATCGTCGCCTGAGGAATTGTAAATTCAATTAGGACATCCGCATCTTTAATTTCATCTGGTTCATCGGATACCTTGACCTTTTCAATGGCGCTACCTATCGCAGGGTGTGATTTACGCTCAAGGCCCACTACGACTTCTAAATCTTTATCTAAAGAAGCTAAACTCAGGATGCGCGAGCCCATCTTCCCCGCGCAGCCACTTATTGCAATTTTTACCATCTCTACCTCAAAGATGCCTTGGCTTCTGTAGAAAGCCCGTATGCCTTCAATGCGTTCATTAGTTTCGCAAGATTCTCCTCTGACATAGGACACAGTGGAAGCCGAAGCTCAGGGTCAATCATCCCTAAAAGTCCCATCGCTGTTTTAACTGGAATTGGATTTGTCTCTATAAACATCGCTTTTATCAAGGGCAGCAATTTGTAATGTAATTCCTGCGCCTGTTTTATATTACCTCTCTTAAAAGCAGCGCACATATCTGCCACATCCTTTGGCACGATATTTGCGACAACCGATATTACGCCTGTCCCGCCGATAGCAAACAAAGGCAAAGTAAGCGCGTCATCGCCTGAGATTATATCAAAATCATCGCCAACCAATTGCCTTATCCTTGACATCTGTTCTAAATTTCCGCTCGCCTCTTTTACGCCCACGATATTTTTTATCTGGGCAAGCTTGGCGAATGTCTCCGGCTCAATATTTACCGCTGTTCGCGATTGGATGTTATAAAGTATCAAAGGAATATCCACCGCCTCTGCAATTGCTTTAAAATGTAGATATAACCCTTTTTGAGTCGGCTTATTATAATAAGGAGAGATAAGCAACGCTGCATCAGCTCCTGCCTTTTTGGCATGTCTTGTAAGCTCAATCGCCTCGGCAGTATTGTTTGAGCCAGTCCCTGCGATAACTGGAATCCTCTTTCGCGCCGCCTCAATCGCAATTTCAATTACCCGCTCATGCTCTTCCATAGAAAGGGTCGCAGATTCGCCCGTCGTCCCGCAAGGTACAAGCGCAGAGGTATTATTCTCAATATGAAATTCGACTAAATCTCTTAATCTTTTCTCATCTACTTGTCCATCTTTAAATGGCGTCACCAGCGCAACCATCGATCCTTCAAACATCTTCTTTAACCCCCTTTCATCTTAGAAGGTTTACCTTCCGAAGTTTTGACGTAGGAAGGTATCGCCCATAAAAGACTAATTTTGCGCCACCCTCTAAATAGACATTTTTAAAATTATTATCCTTTCTATCAAAATACACCTTAAGTTTTTCGCCGCTTTTCGTAAGGCAACTTAGAGGGCTTTTTAATCCATCTTTAAACGATGAAGCTATCGCTGATGCAACACAACCTGTCCCACAGGCCAAGGTTTCATCTTCCACGCCGCGCTCATAAGTGCGCAACTTTATAGAATTTCCTTTTTCTACTTCTACAAAATCTACGTTTGTTCCCCTCGGAGCAAAATTTTCGTGGTAACGTATCGCTCGCCCTAATCTTTTCACATCAAATGACTCTAACTCTTGAACAAATAAGACCGCATGCGGAACGCCCGTATTTACAAATGACATCCTGTAATCTTTACCTTCAACCGGAAGGTCAAAATCCAATTTTATCTCCTTCGGGTCCTGCATCTTAATCTTTACCTTATCGCCGGACACCTTCGCTTCTATTATCCCAGAAAGCGTATCTATTCGCATATCGCCGTCTATGATTTTATTCTCCTTTGCGTATAAAGCGACGCAGCGAGCGCCGTTTCCGCACATCTCGGCCTCGCTCCCGTCGGGGTTAAATACGCGCATCTTGAAATCCGCGATTTTGGATTTTTCCAAGACCAATAGACCATTCGCACCTACGCCGTATCGTCGGTCGCACATCACCTTTGCCAAATCCTGTGGACTATGGACTGCGGACTGTGGACTCTTTTTTATAATCACGAAGTCATTGCCGCTTGCGACCATCTTCACAAATTCAATTGCCTTCATAGTTCGACTCGCTAGAGCTCACTCACTATGACCCTAAAGTGAAATCGAAGGGTCATCGTAACCCCTTCGGGATAACTTCGCCTTTTACTAAATCCGCATACGTCTCCCTTTTGCGCACGATATAGAATTTTCCTTTTATTACCATAACTTCGCAGACGCGAGGCCGAGAATTGTAATTGCTCGACATAGTAAATCCATAAGCGCCTGCGCCCATAATCGCTAGTAGCTCACCCGGCTTAAGGTCAGGTAATCTCCTGTCCCTCGCTAACACATCCCCGCTTTCGCAGACCGGGCCTACTACATCAGCTAATTTGCTCCTCTGCACCGGCCGCCTCACAACTGGCAGAACCTCATGATACGCATCGTAAAGCGATGGACGAATCAAATCGTTCATCGCCGCGTCAACGATTACAAAATCTTTTGCCTTCGTCCTTTTTAGGTAAATAACTTTTGTCACTAATATCCCGCTATTTCCAGCGATAAACCTGCCTGGTTCTAATATCAATTTAACATCGAGCCCTTTAAGAAGCGGCGTAACTACTTGGGCGAAGCGAACCGCTGTCTGTGGTCGCTCATCTTTATAAATGATGCCAAGCCCGCCGCCGATATTAAGCCACTCGATTTTGACATCTCTATCTTCCAATCTACGAATGAGAAGGAGAACCTTCCTTATCGCTCGACGGAAAGGTTCCGGCTCTGTAATCTGTGAACCGATATGGATATGAATTCCTCGCAATCTTACATTTGGGAATCTACCGCGTTGTAAAAAAGTCTCCTCGACCGTCTTAAAATCGAGCCCGAATTTATTCTCCGCTTTACCGGTTGTGATAAACTCATGGGTCTTTGGGGCGATATCTGGATTAGCGCGCAATGCGCAGTTAACTATTTTACCTAACCTGTGCGCGACCTCATCTATCAATGCAAGCTCGGGTAAAGATTCAACGTTAAAAAATAAAATGCCGGCTTTAATCGCTGATTCTATCTCGACCTCTGTTTTCCCAACGCTTGCATAGACTATCTTTTTGGGTTCGCATCCTACCTTCAGCGCCTTGTACAACTCGCCGCCCGAGACCACATCTAAACCTGCGCCTGCCTTTACAAGCGCCCTTAAAACTGCAAGGTTAGAATTCGCCTTCATCGAAAAACAGATTAATGGATTTAACCCTTTGAATGCGCGGGCTAACTTTCGATAATGGTCTATCAAAGTCTTATAACTGTAAAGATAGAACGGCGTCCCGCAAGGACGCGCGACCCTGCTTATCTTCACATCCTCACAATATAACTCTTTTCCTCGATATTTAAATTCGTGCATTAACCTAACTTGCCCTTCCAAATTTTTAATTGCGCCTTTACCTGTGCAGGGCTTGTTCCGCCTGAGGAATTCTTTAACCCAACTGAAACTTTTGGAGCTAATAATTTAAACGCGTCTACCTCAAATTTTGGCGAAAAACCTTTCAACTCATTCAAGGTAAGCCCTAAGATTCTACGTCTCTTATCCAACGTCGAACTTATCAGTTTCCCGATAATCGTATGCGCCTCCCTCGAGGTCATTTTCTTCTTGATCAGATATTCCGCTAAGTCGGTCGCATATAAAGATTCGTCCAAAAGCGCCCTTTCGATATTATCCTTGATTACTTTGATAGAGCTTATCAACTTTGTAAAAATAGACAATGCCTTGGATATCCTCTCAACAGAATCGAATAGCGGCTCTTTATCATATTGCATATCCCTATTGTAAGTAAGTGGCAGCCCCTTCATCGTTGTAAGCACTGAGATTAAATTCCCATAGACCCTACCCGCAAGCCCTCTGACCAATTCTAGAAAATCTGGATTTACCTTCTGCGGCATAATGCTCGAGCCGGTACAGTACCTTTCGCCTATCTCAATAAACCCAAATTCCGGCGTCGCCCAGATTATCAAATCTGAAGCAAATCTTGAAAGGTGCATCGATATTAGTGAAAGGGCGCTTGAAAATTCAATTACATAATCCCTATCGGATACAGCATCAATGCTATTTGCGGAAATTTCTGAAAAGCCCAAAATCCTCGCTACGTATTTCCTGTCTATTTTCAATGAGGTCCCCGCTAAAGCGCACGAGCCCAAAGGCAAAACATCAGCCCTTCTATATACACACTGCAACCTCCTTTTATCTCTCTCGAACATCTCGCAATACGCCAAGATATGATGTGCCAAAAGCACTGGTTGCGCATGCTGTAAATGCGTAAAACCTGGAATAATGATTTCGATATTTACCTGAGCGAAATTCACAAGCGACCTTTGTAAAGTTGCAATTAAGCGGTAAATCTTGTCTATTTTCTCCTTGCAATACATCCTCGTATCCAAGGCTACTTGGTCATTCCTCGACCTTGCGGTATGCAACTTCAACGCCGCCTTACCAACTATTTCTTCTAAAATGTTTTGAATATTCGTATGTATATCCTCGGCGTTGGAGTCATATTTAAATTTACCGCCCTGAATCTTTCTTAAAATCGCATTTAGACCCTTTACAATTGCATCGGAATCCACCTTTGAAATAATCCTGCATTTGCCGAGCATCTTCGCGTGAGCTATCGAACCTAGGCAATCATATTTTGCAAGTTTGTAATCGAAACTTATACTCGAAGAAAATTCCTCAAATTCAGGGTCTTGAGATTTCTTAAACCTGCCGCCCCACAACTTCTTTTGCATATCAGCCCCTTTAAATTTTTGATTTTTGATTTTTGATTTTTGATTTTACATAAGGCATGCCAAAAATCCTTATAAATCCCTCGGCTGCCTTCTGGTCAAAGAGATCGCCCTCACCGTAAGTAGCAAATTCCTTTCTGTAAAGCGAATATGTTGATTCCCTCGCAACAGGCATGGCTTGGCCTTTATAAAGTTTTACTTTAACTGTGCCTGTTACATTTTGCTGTGTGCCTTCAATGAATTTATCAAGCGCCACTTTTAACGGCGAAAACCAGAGCCCATAATAAATTAATTCTGAATATTTTAGCGCTATGTAATCCTTAAAATGCAAGACCTCCCTATCGAGCGTTAAGTTCTCTAAATCCTTATGTGCCAAATATAAAATCGTCGCTGCCGGCGCTTCGTAAACTTCCCTCGACTTTATTCCAACGAGTCTGTCCTCTATCAAATCGCTTCTGCCTACGCCGTGTTTTGCGCCAATTGTATTGAGCCGCGCAATTAAATCTATAGGTCCTAATGCCCTTTCGTTTAGCTTCTTCGGAATACCGCCCTCAAAATATATAAGGACATATTCTGGCCTTCCCGGTGCGTCTTGCGGGTCCGCGGTCATTTGATATGCATCCTTCGGAGGCTCAACCGTAGGATTTTCCAAAACGCCGCATTCTATGCTTGTGCCCCAAATATTCCTATCTATCGAATAAGGAGATCTCTTCGTAACTTCAATTGGAATTCTATGCCCCTTCGCGTAATCTATCTCCTCCTGTCTAGATTTAAGTCTCCATTCTCTAAGAGGTGCAATCACTTTTAATTCGGGCGCCAAAATCTTAGCGGAGAGTTCGATCCTGACCTGGTCATTGCCCTTTCCAGTACAGCCATGGGAAATATACTCTGCCCTCTCTAGCTTCGCAATCTCAACCAAATATTTCGCGATCAAAGGCCTGCCCAATGCCGTCGCTAATAGATATTTGGATTCATAAATCGCGTTCGCCTTAAGCGCTGGAAATATAAAATCCTTGACGAATTCACTCTTTACGTCTTTGACGCATACCTTGACCGCCCCTGCCTTGAATGCCCTTTCCTTCGCAATTTTGAAATCATCGCCCTGTCCTAAATCGGCCATAAACGCTATGACCTTAAAATCCCTTTCGCTTAGCCACTTTATTGCGCAGGATGTGTCAAGCCCGCCTGAATACGCCAACACTACTTTCTTAGCCATCTTCCCCTCACGTCAATAATAAAACCAAAATTGCCTTTTCAATATGAAGCCTATTCTCCGCCTGGTCAAATACAATAGAATGAGGTCCATCCAGACACTCATCTGTTATCTCCTCGCCTCTGTGCGCAGGTAGACAATGCATTATATAATAATTCCCTTTCGCTTTAGAGCATAATTTGGAATTGACCTGAAAACCTTTAAACGCCTTTGCCCTTGCTTTGCTTTCTTTTTCCTGACCCATGCTTGTCCAAACATCGGTATAAATTATTTCAGCACCTTTAACTGCTTCGTATGGGTCGTTATAATGCGTTATCTTCGCGCCGGATGATTTTGCAAATGCTTTTGCCTCTTTATAAATCACCCTTTTGGGCTCATATCTTCTTGGCGTTGCCACAGACAAATCTATGCCCAATTTAGCACAGCCATATAAGAGCGAGTTACAAACATTATTTCCATCTCCGATAAATGCGATTTTTATGCCCTTTTGCGCCGAAGGCGCATCCGCCTCTGGCGGAAATTTTCCAAATTTTTCTCTTATCGTAAACAAATCTGCCAAAACCTGACAGGGATGCGATAAATCCGAAAGTCCATTTATCACAGGTATCGTCGAATATTTCGCTAGCTCAAGTAGATCCTCATGCTTGAAGGTGCGCGCGACAATCCCATCTAGATATCTCGATAAAGTCCTTGCCACATCCTTAATCGCCTCTCTCTGTCTAAGTTTTATCTCCTCTGGCCCTAAATATATCGCATAACCTCCCAACTGCGCCATGGCTACCTCAATAGAGACCCTCGTCCTTAACGATGGCTTTTCAAAAATTAGTCCCAAGGTCATTGCCTTTAGTGGCTCGGTTTTTACCTCTCTGCCTTCGCCTTTAAGCCTCTGGGCAAGTTTAAATATCTCTTCTATTTCGTTTAGGGAGAGTTCTTTTATTGAAATTAAATCTTTAGCCTTCACTTTGGACCTCTTTTAATACCTCGGTTAAAATTGAGACCGCTGTATCTATTTCGGGATTTTTAACGATGAGGGGCGGCATAAACCTCAAAACCTTCTTTTGCGTGCAATTTATTAACAGCCCCTTCGCGATACATTTATCGACGATGGCCTCGCCTTCAATTTCCAGTTCAACGCCTTGCATTAAGCCTTTTCCTCTTATTATTTTTACAAATGGGAAATCCTTCTTCAAAATCGAAAGCCTATTGTGCAAGTATCCACCTCTTCTTTTTGCTTTCTCAACTAAATTTCCCTCCTTAATCGCCTCAAAAGTTGCTAAACCTGCGGCGCAAGCCAGTGGATTTCCCCCAAAAGTAGATGCATGGCTACCCGGTTGTAATACATCGGCAATCTCTCTTTTTGCTATCAGTGCGCCTATCGGAAATCCACCGCCTAAGCTCTTAGCCAAAACCATAATATCTGGCGTAACATTATAATGTTGATAGCAGTACATCTTGCCTGTCCTTCCCATTCCAGTCTGAATTTCATCGAATATCAAAAGAAGTTTCCTCTCATCACAAAGTGCCCTTAATCCACTCATAAACTCATCCGACGCAACATAAATCCCGCCTTCGCCCTGAATTGGCTCAACCATTATCGCAATCGTCTTATCGGTTATCTTGGCCTTAACCGCTTCTAAATCATTAAACGGCACATGGGCAAATCCTGCCGGAAGCGGGGCAAAGCCCTCTTGATATTTCGGTTGTCCCGTGGCTGTGACTGCTGCAAGTGTCCTGCCGTGGAAAGAATTCTCCATCGTTATGATTTCATATCTCGAAGGATAGCCAGCTTTTCTCGTTAACTTTATTGCCCCCTCAACTGCTTCGGCACCGCTGTTACAAAAGAAGACTTTTCCGTCAAATGAAGTCTCGGTTATCTCCTTCGCCAACAAGCCCTGTAGTTCATTATAATAATTATTTGAGACGTGAATTATCTTCTTCGCTTGCTTACGTATTGCAGCGACGACCTTTGGATGACAGTGCCCAATCCCTGAGACAGCCCAGCCGGGAAAGAAATCGAGAAACTCCCTTCCTTCGATATCGTACGCTCTTGTGCCCTTGCCCCTGACTAAGACTACCGGCGCCCTCGCGTAAGTCGGCATCACATATTCATAATACGTTTTCATTATGTCTTCCGTAAGCGTCATCTTATTATCTCGGTTCCAATTCCTCTATCAGTAAAAATCTCAAGCAATATCGCATGGCTTAATCTGCCATCGATTATATGGGCCTTTTTTACGCCCTTATTCAGGGCCGCAACCGCTGCCTTGACTTTAGGTATCATCCCGGATTGGATTATTTTTCTTTTAATCAAATCCTCTGCATCCCTTCTCTTCAACGTCGGGATTAAGGTCTCCTCGTCAGATTCATCCCTTAAAATCCCTTTGGTATCAGTAAGTAAGACCAATTTCTCTGCCCCTAACGCAGCTGCGATTTCGCAGGCCGCTTGGTCTGCATTTATATTATAAGTATGCCCATCAGTTCCAAAGCCCACTGGCGAAATCACGGGTATCGCCCCATATTTAAGCGTCTTTTTTATCGGGCTTATGTTTATTGAGACTATCTTCCCGACGAAACCCATATCCTTGCCTTTATGCTTTAATTTCTCGGCCCTTATTATCTTATCCCTCTTTCCGCAAAGCGCCTTCGCTTTACCGCCTAATTTTTTTATGTGGTTCGCTATCTGCGCATTTGTCTCATCCAGTGTTTCGTCGACTATTTTCATAGTCTTTACATCAGTAACCCTTAAGCCGTCGACGAACTTAGGCTTCAAGCCTAGTTGTTTCATCCTCTCGCTTATGCGTGGCCCACCTCCGTGAATCAAAATCGGATTTATTCCAACTGAGCCTAAGAATATGATGTCCTCCAATATCCCGTTGATGATGTCTTTATCTTCCATCATGCTGCCGCCGGCTTTTATAACTGCGAACGAGCCTTTAAATTTTCTTATATATGGAAGCGCCTCTATCAATATGTCAGCTTTTTTAATTATATTTTGCATTAATCTTGATATACCCTTCGGTTAAATCGCAGGTCCACACGGTTGCCGAATCGCGGCCGCAATTTAAGTCAAGCGTGATTGTTATCTCCTTCCTTCTCAATAAATCCTTAAGCCTTGGCCTATTTTTGCTGATAACATCTCCACCGCTTATGGCTTTTACTCTGTTTAGATAAATATCCAATTTAGATTCATCAATCTTAACCCCCGCACAGCCAGCTGCGCACGCGATCCTACCTATGTTAGGGTCCTCGCCAGCGATTGCGGTTTTAACAAGGTACGAATTCGCAATTGTCTTTGCTATCTTTTTAGCATCAACCGAACTTCCAGCGCCATTAACTTTTATCTCAATAAATTTGGTTGCGCCTTCTCCATCTTTTACAATCTCTTTAGCTAAATAGGAAGTAACATAATTTAAGGCGCTCTTAAAACTACTGTAATCTCTTGTGCCATATCTTATTTTAGGATTCCCTGCAAGTCCATTTGCCAAAATTAAAACAGTATCGTTTGTGCTCATATCGCCATCAACTGTGATTGAGTTAAAGGAATTACGAACTGAACTCTTTAAAGAACGCCTCAGGGCTTCTAATTCAATAGAAGCATCGGTTGTCAAAAAACATAGCATCGTCGCCATATTCGGACAAATCATCCCGGCGCCTTTTGCTATGCCACCGATTTTTGCTGTTTTGTTGCTTATCTTTACCGCAACGGCGAACCTCTTCGAATGCGTATCGGTAGTCGTAATCGCCTGCGCGGCTTTGTATTCTTTTGTCTTACCTAAGCCCTTGACTAATGTTACAATAGCGGACTTTATTTTATCTAAAGGCAGAGGCTTTCCAATTATGCCTGTAGACGCAATAAGCACATCCTCTTCGCCAATCCATAAAGAGCGAGAGACACATCTTGCGATATCTATCGCATCTTTTAAGCCCCTTTTTCCTGTCAGGCAATTGGCATTGCCGCTATTTACCACAATTGCCTGCGCCCTGCCATTCCTTATGCGTTCTTTTGTAATTTTAACTGGCGCTGCCTTTATTTTATTTGTTGTAAAAACCCCCGCCGTAAGCGCAGGGACTTTTGAGGCGATTAAAGCTAAATCGAGTTTTCCTTTTTTTATGCCGCATTTTATTCCATTTGCAACAAATCCACGCGGCGCCGTTACCGAACCTGTGATAGTTTTCACCCCGTTAGAAACCTCCTGTATACAACCCCGTTAGAACAATAGTTTCTAACGGGGTTCATTAAATCAAACCTAAGGTCTCTTTAAATCCCGCCATTATATTCATATTTTGCACCGCTTGAGACGAAGCGCCCTTCCAGAGGTTATCTATCGCCGTTATAACAATTGTCCTTGCCTTATCTATTTTTATTCCGATATCGCAATAGTTAGTATTATATACGTCTTTCGTTTCGGGGTATTTTCCCTCATCCAAAACCCTGACGAATGGCTCATCCTTATAAAACTCCTTGTAGAGCTTTATCGCATCCTTCGTGGTCAATTGCCCTTTTAATGTGAAATATATCGTTGATAAAATTCCTCTGTTCATTGGCGCGAGGTGCGGCGTAAACGTAACCTCTGTCTTAGTCCTTGCCAATTTTGATAACTCTTGATTTATCTCCGGCATATGCTGATGTTGATTTACTTTATAGGCCCTGATATTCTCGTTCGCCTCAGAAAAATGTAAAGGCAGCATTGGATTTCTGCCAGCGCCAGAGAGGCCTGATTTTGCATCGATTATAATTTCACCCAGTTCTATAAGTCCTTTCTTTACCAACGGCGCACAACCCAGTATCGCTGCCGTGGGATAACATCCAGGGTTTGCCACAAGGTGTGCCTTCTTAATATCTTTTCTATAAAGTTCGGGAAGGCCATAAACGCTCGACGTCAAAAGTCTGGGACTTGTATGTCTTAGGCCGTACCAGGTTTCATATTCTGACTTAATCCTCAATCTGTAATCGGCACTTAAATCTACTACCCTTTTGCCCAATTCCAAAAAATTCGGTGCAACCTCCATCGAGACTTTATGAGGCAACGCCAAAAATATAAAATCCGCTGCTTTTGAAATTGCCTTTACATCTAATTCATCGCATATCAAATCTATTTGTCCTTTAAATATCGGAAAGATATTCGCAATCGGCTCGGGCTTTTCGACCTTTGCGCTCAACGAGGTTATTTTTATCTTAGGATGCCTTAACAATATCTTTATCAATTCGCATCCGGCATAGCCTGTCGCGCCGACTACTGCTACCTTTAACATGCCTTTTGCCATATTTTTGTTCCTTTCTAAATTATACGAAAACAAAGCCATTATAAAATAAAAACGCCTACTCCGTCAAGCGTTTTCTCGTCGGAATAGGCGTCTTTTTTTAGTTACTTGAGTTTATGGAGTTTTTTGAGTTCATTGAGTTAACCAAAGCTCAACAAACTCAACGAACCCAATGAACTCTATCAACTCAAATTTATCGCTTAGTCCATTGGAAACGCTTGCGAGCTCCTTTCTGACCATACTTCTTTCGCTCTCGCATCCGCGGGTCGCGAGTCAATAATCCACCACCTCTCAAAGTCGAGCGAAAGTTAGAGTCCGCTTGAAGTAATGCGCGTGCGATTCCAAGACGAACCGCACCCGCCTGACTTGAAATCCCACCACCTTCAACGCTTGCAACTATATCGAATTTATTTGCAGTTTGTGTTATTTCAAGCGGCTCTTTAAGGACCATCCGCAGCGTCTCTCTAGGAAAATAATTATCTACCGACCTTTCGTTTATAGTAATTCTCCCAGAGCCGGGCATTAAAGATACCCTGGCTTTAGATTCCTTTCTCCTACCTGTGGCAGAATATTTTGTTATTCCTTCCATTTTTCTTTATCTATACCTCTAAAAGTTCTGGCTTCTGCGCCGTATGCGAATGTTCGGCACCCGCATAAACCTTTAATTTACTAAAAGCTTGCCTTCCTACTTTATTTTTAGGCAACATACCTTTAACAGCGTGCATTATAACATATTCAGGTTTCTTTTTCAAGACCGTCTCTAATGTCTCTACCTTAAGCCCACCTGGATAACCTGAGTATCTCTTGTAGGTTTTTTCTTCGAGCTTCTTACCTGTTACTTTAATCTTAGCTGCATTTACTACAATTACGCCATCTCCCATACATAAGTCTTTGCGAAATAAAGAGTTATGCTTGCCATATAAAATCCTCGCCACCTCTACGGCAAGCCTTCCTAAAACTTTGCCGTCTGCGTCAACTACGTACCACTTCTGTTTTGCAGCGTCCTTAACTTCTTTCTTCGCCATCTATCCGTCCTTCCTACTACGAAAGTCATAATTTTAACACAAAATCGTATTTTGTCAAGGAAATTTTGGAGATGGTCCAAAAAGTGCCGCGCTACCATCCCTAGGGGTGGCACCAAATGGACCGTCCCCTATTTCTTATTTAGTAAAGAGCACTTTAGAAAAACAGTAGATTAAAAGCGAGATGATAATCCCCCATGAAATAATCAAGAATAACCAGCCGCCTAAGTTCATCCCGTTAGAAACTCCTCTTCTACAACTTTACTCCCTTCATCGCAAGTAATCTTCTGCGGCGCCAAGCGATTTTTACAAAAATCGCAAGCGTCAGAAACATCGCCAATAACATAAGCCTTGTTGCAAGGACATGCGGCCTATTGGCAACGCTCACATCCTTCATCAGAATCGTTGGAATTCCATTTTGGTAAAGCCAAAATCCAAGGATGAAAAATAAAAACAGAGGCGTTATATATTTCATGATGTATTTATAAATTTTCGGAATCCGTATAATCGCGCCGTGATGTATCTCCTCCCAGGCCTTATCCATCCCAAATATCCATACAAATAAAATCGTCTCAACAGTCGCGAATAATACGAGGCAAAATGTCCCGCCCCAGAAATCGAGTTCATCGACTACACCTCTGCCTAATAAAAATATCGTTGGCTGGCAAAGGATAAAAGAGACTATCGCGAATATCCCAACCGCTTTCTTTCTATCTATGTTAAATTCATCTTCCAAAAATGCGACTGCCGGCTGCGCCAACGAGACAGATGAGGTAATGCCTGCCAAAAACAACATCAAAAACCAAAGACACCCGAAGATAGCGCCGAGCGGAATCTTCTGGAATATAAGCGGCATCGTTACAAATCCCAAATTAAATGCTCCGCTCTTTGCCACTTCCTGAGTGCCAATGGGACCGAAGAAAGCAAAAGCTGCGGTAATAACTATGCTTCCGCCTAATATAACCTCGGCAAATTCATTTGTGCTGACAGCGGTTAAACCTGAGAGTGGAACGTCATCGCCTTTTGAAAGATAACTCGCATAAGTTAATATCACTCCGATGCCAACGCTTAATGTAAAAAATATCTGTCCTGCCGCAGCGAGCCACACCTTCGCATCCCTTAATGCATCGAAATTGGGATTCCATAAAAATCCCAATCCATTCAAAGAATTCCAATCGGGTTTTGATGAATCGGGGGCACCTAAAGTAAGAACTCTTATGGCAATCAAAGTTGCAAATATAAAAAGCACCGGCATAGCGAATTTACAAAATCGCTCTATGCCTCCTTTTATTCCGTGATAGATGACAACCATATTTAACAAGAATGTTATTAAAAAGAAGGTGTACGCAATCCCAAGCGAATTAAAATGCTGATTTTTTTCTAATCCCTGGAAGGCGCTCAAAAAAGATTGCATCTGAGCCTGGCCACTTACGTTAGCGTATTTACCTGTAAAAGCGAAGAAACTGTACGCCAGCGTCCAGGATTCGATATATGTGTAATATATGAATATTACGAGAGGTCCGAAAATTCCGATTACCCCAAAATATTTTATGAAGCGGTTTTTCTCCCATAAGGTATGGAAAATTCCAGGTGCTGTGCCGTGCCCAAAACCACCGCCATATCTTCCGACCGTCCACTCAATCCACATAAGTGGTATTCCAAGCAAAAATAAAGAGACGAAATACGGTATCATAAACGCGCCGCCGCCATTTCCCGCCGCCTGAACCGGAAACCGCAGGAAATTGCCTAAGCCTACGGCGGAACCAGCGACAGCCATAATTATCCCTAATTTGGAACCCCAGGTCTGGCGTCTTTTCTTCGGCGTTTCTTTAGTCATTTAATATTTAACCCGCACAAGACATAATCCCTTCGCCGGCGCAGTAGGCCCTGCCGTCTCCCTGTTTTTTGCCTTTAAAATTTTTTTCATACTGCCGACCTGAAATCGCCCACGCCCTATCTCAATCAAAGTGCCGACGATGTTTCGCACCATATTATACAAAAAACCATCGGCCTCAATCTCAATCTCTATAAAATCGCTCTTTCTCTTGATATTTAATTTCTTTATAGTCCGAACCGATGAGCGCTCTTTTCTATCGGCAGCTTGGAACGACTTAAAATCGTGCCTGCCTAGTAAATGCTTTGCCTCTCTCCTCATTGTATTTAACTCTAATTTATACGGCACATAATGAAAATAATTTCGATAAAGGGCGGCAGGATAAAGGCGATTTAATATCGTATATCTATAAACTTTCGATTTCGCATCGTATCTCGAATTAAAATCTAAAGGGACTTCTTCAGCCTTTTTTATTACGATATCTTTTGGCAGGACGCTATTGAGCCCCCGTTGTAGATTGATAAGCGAAATTTTTGAATCCGCCTTAAAATTCGCTACGTGGCCTTGCGCGTGAACTCCGGAATCGGTTCTGCCGCATGAGAAAAGCTTTACTTTTTCGCACGTGATTCGTCTAAGTGCCGATTCTAAAGTTCCCTGAAGGGATTTGGCGTTCTTCTGAATCTGCCATCCCGCGTAATTTGTGCCATCATACTCTATTAGAAGCCTGATATTACGCATTCTGCTATCTGGACGGCATTAGTCGCAGCGCCCTTGCGTAGATTATCTGCAACAACCCAAAGGCTAAAGCCATTTTTGACAAATGGGTCCTGTCGAATGCGGCCTACGAATACCTCATCCTTGCCATCTGCATCAAGGGGCATAGGATAGAGTCGCCTTTTCGGGTCGCTCTCAGGCGCATGCGGGTCCGGCTCGTCAATCAATTTTACACCCGGCGCTTTTCTTAAGAGCCTTCTTATTTCCTCAACTGCGATATGGGGTTCGGTCTGGACGTAAATCGATTCACAATGCACATTGAAAATAGGAACTCGCGCAGCGGTGGCGGTTATCGCGATTTTATCATCGTGCATAATCTTGTGGGTCTCTTTGACCATCTTCCACTCTTCAGAGGTGTAATCTAAAGCCTCGAATTTTCCGATGTGAGGAAATATATTAAAGCCAATCCTTTTCGGCAAATCCCTTGGAGGGGGGACATCTTTACCATCCAGAATAACCTTCGCCTGTTCTTTCAATTCCTCCACAGGGCCTCGACCAGCGCCAGATGCGGCTTGATAGGTAGAAACGACGAGCCTTCTTATCTTTGCGATCTTATGGATTGGATTGAGGGCGACAACCATTTGAATAGTCGAGCAATTTGGATTAGCGATTATCCCTCTATGCCACTTTATGTCATCGGCATTTGCCTCTGGAACTACCAATGGCACGTTGGGATCCATCCTAAAATCCGCCCCGTTGTCAATTACTACCGCGCCTCGGTCAACCGCCTCTTTTGCGTAAGTAACTGCGGCACCTTTTTCTCCTTCGGTGCCAGCAAATAAAGCGATGTCGATATCTTCAAAGCCTTCAGGGGAAATTTCCCTTACGGAATACTTCCTTCCATCTACAACGATATCCCTTGCGCGCCTGGCTAAAACTCGAAGTTCACCAATTGGAAATTTTCGCTGGTTAAGAACTCGCAGCATCTCTTCCCCAACTGCCCCAACTCCCACTACGCAAACGTTATATTTCTCCTTCTTCATTTTTACACCCCTATGGGGACGTTCTTAGTTGGGGACAGTCCAGATAGTCCAGATATAAGTGGAGTGTCCCAAAGTGTAACGTCCCCTAAAAATTCTCTATAAATTCTCTGCTACCAGATCTCCGACTTCGGTTGTTGAATAACCCATCTTGCCAGCAGCGAGGGATTTCAATTTTGTATTTACAACCTTTATCACGGCATCTTCAACTGCCTTTGCCGCTTTAGCCTCACCTAAATTCTCCAACATCATTGCCATTGCGCAAATCGCAGCTAAAGGATTAATCGCATTTTTTCCTGTATATTTCGGAGCAGAGCCACCTATCGGCTCAAACATTGAAACTCCTTGAGGGTTAATATTTCCCCCGGCGGCAATGCCCAATCCTCCTTGAATTATAGCGCCCAAGTCAGTGATGATATCGCCGAACATATTGTCAGTGACGATAACATCAAACCACCCAGGGTTTTTAATCATCCACATACAAGTAGCATCCACATGGGCGTAATCCACCTGTATATCGGGATATTCCTTTGCAACCTCATTAAATGTCCTCTCCCATAAATCCCAAGCGTAAGTAAGCACGTTTGTCTTTCCGCAAAGCGTCAATTTCCTCTTTTTATTCCTCTTCCTCGTAAATTCGAAGGCATAACGGATACACCTCTCAACACCTTTGCGCGTATTATACGAAATCTGTATCGCAACCTCATCCTTTGTGCCTTTATCTTTGAATTCGCCCATCCCTTTGTATAATCCTTCGGTATTTTCCCTTACGACGACAAAATCTATGTCATCGGGCGACTTATCTTTGAGCGGAGTCCCGACTCCTGGGTAAAGTTTAACAGGGCGCAAATTAATATATTGATCCAAGGAAAATCTTATCTTCAATAAAATTCCTTGCTCCAAAATCCCAGGTTTAACATTTGGGTGGCCAACCGCGCCCAAATATATCGCATCCATCTTTTTGAACTCATCGATCGCAGAATCCGGCAAAGTTTCACCTGTTTTCAAATATCTATCTCCGCCGAAGTCATAAACTTTAGTCTCATATTTAAAGCCGGCTTTTTCAGAGACTGCCTTTAAGACCTTCAATCCCTCTTTGATTACCTCTGGCCCGGTGCCATCACCTGGAATAACCGCAATTTTATAATTATTCACCCCGTCAGAAACCTCCATTCACCCCGATAGAAATATTTGTTTCTAACGGGGCTCATCTTTTCGCAACCCAATTCATAAGCCCGCCTGCCCTAATCAACTCCTGCATAAATTCCGGCATCGGCTCTGACTTGTATATTTCGCCTTTCGTCAAATTTTTTATCTGGCCTTTCGTGGCATCCACTTCAATTTCATCTAAGAACTCAATCCCTAAAGCAGCTTCCCTCGACTCAAAAATCGGCAGTCCCATATTTATGCAATTGCGGAAGAATATCCTCGCAAAACTCTGCGCAATTATACAAGATATGCCGCATCCTTTAATTGAAAGTGGGGCATGCTCCCGGCTTGAGCCACAACCAAAATTCTTTCCCGCAACGATGATATCGCCTTTAGAAATCTTCTTAGAAAATTCTGAATCTATCCCCTCCAAACAATGAGGGCCCAACTCCTTCGCGTCCGTCGTAACAAGATATTTCGCAGGAATTATCTCATCCGTATTGATATCGTCGCCGAATTTCCACGCCCGTCCTCTAAATATCATATCGCTTCCTCATCATATCGCTTCCTCCGGATGAACAATCCTTCCTTTCACAGCGCTTGCTGCAGCGACGGCGGGATTTGACAGATACACTTCAGACTTAGGGTGACCCATCCTGCCGACGAAGTTCCTGTTAGTCGTCGCTATGCAGCGCTCCCCTTCGGCTAAAACCCCCATATGTCCGCCGATACATGGCCCACAAGTTGGCGTTGATACCGCGCACCCTGCCTTTACAAAAATTTCGATTAATCCTTCCTTCATCGCCTGTAAATAGATGGACTGCGACGCTGGAAAGATTAAGGCTCGAACATCCTTATGCACTAACTTTCCTTTTAACACCTTCGCCGCCTGCCTTAAATCGCCTAACCTGCCATTTGTGCACGAGCCAATTACAACCTGGTCAATCCTTATATTCTTCGCTGCGCTTACTGGTTTTGTATTTGATGGCAAAGACGGAAACGCCACTTGCGGCTCCAATTTCGAAATATCATATTCCTTTACCTCGGCATATTGCGCATCTTTATCGCTTTTGTAAACCTTGTATCTCTTTCTGCCGGATACCTTCGCAACTTTTCGCACGTATTCTAACGTAATCGCATCAGGTGCGATGATGCCATTTTTCCCGCCTGCCTCAATCGCCATATTGCAAATGGTAAATCTATCGTCCATCGAAAGATAAGAAATGGTATCGCCTGTAAATTCCATCGACTTATATAAAGCACCGTCTACTCCGATATCGCCAATTGTAAACAAAATGATATCTTTTCCGCCGACCCATTTCTTCGGTTTTCCATGATAGATAAATTTTATCGACTTAGGGATTTTAAACCAAAGCTTACCCCTTACAAGGGTAGCGGCCAAATCGGTTGAACCAACCCCCGTAGAGAAAGCACCCAATGCGCCATAAGTGCAGGTATGAGAATCTGCGCCTATAATTAAATCTCCGGGCATAGCAAGTCCCTCCTCAGGGACCAACGCATGCTCAATTCCCATACGCCCGACCTCATAATAATGCTCGATATTATATTTATGCGCGAAGTCTCTTAAAATTTTTAATTGTTGGGCAGACCGCACATCTTTAGCCGGCGAAAAATGGTCAGGCACAAGCACTACCTTTTTATTATCGAATACCTTCTTAACGCCTGAACTTTCGAACTCAGCGATGGCCAAAGGCGCGGTGATATCGTTGCCCAACGCCAAATCGACTACGCATTCGACTAAATTGCCTGGCGAAATCGATTTTTTGCCAGCGTGGTCTAATAATATTTTTTCAGTGATTGTGTATCCCATTTATAGTCTCTTGATATAGGCGACCTCATCGCACTTTGCGAACTTCGCGCATTCAACGCACTCACCCCAAATCTTCTGAGGAAGTTTCGCTTTATCTATCGCCTTAAATCCGAATTTTTTAAAAAATGTCGTAACTAAAGTCAAAACGAATACCCGCTTTATCCCTAAATCATTCGCTTCATCTAAACATACCTCTAACAAACTTCTGCCAATCCCTTGTCTTCGCTTCGAGCTATCAACTGCCAAGGATTTCACCTCTGCTAAATCATCCGAATAAATATGCAGCGCTACACAACCTAAAATTGCGCCATCTTCATAAACCCAAAAATCCCGTATGGCCTCACAAACTTGACTTAAAGCGCGGGGGAGCATAATATTTTTCTTTGCGTAATAACTTATAAGTTTATAAATCCCTTTTGCATCCTTTAATTGTGCTTTTCGAACTATTTTACGTTGTGCCATAGAAAGCCACTTCCCGCATCAAAGATTTGGTGTGTAGTTTACCTAATAATTCCCTCGGTGGGGCTCGATGCCGATGCGTATGGTTTCTTAGGAATTCTCCCAGAAAGATAAGCTAACCTTCCCGACTCAACTGCAAGCCTCATTGCGCAAGCCATCCCAACAGGATCCTTCGCGCCTGCTATCCCTGTATTCATCAGTACGCCATCGCATCCCAATTCCATTGCAATCGCCGCATCTGAGGCTGTGCCAACACCTGCATCAACTATAACCGGCACCTTAACTGCCTCCAGAATCAATCTTATATTTAACTGATTTAAAATCCCCATCCCTGAGCCAATCGGCGCTGCCAGCGGCATAACGCAAGTAGCACCTGCGTCCTCTAACTTCTTCGCCATAATCGGGTCATCATTCGTATATGGCATAACGCTGAAACCCTCTTTAACTAAAACCTTCGTCGCCTCTAATAAAGCTGCGGTGTCAGGCAAGAGCGTCTTCTCGTCACCAATGACCTCTAATTTAATCATATCTGATAAGTCCATCCTGCGTGCAATTCGAGCAACGCGAACCGCCTCCTCAACCGTATAACAGCCCGCGGTGTTGGGCAATATAGTATATTTATTTCTGTCGATATGGTCAAGCAAAGATTCACTCTTAGGGTCATCTAAATTTAAAAGCCTAATCGTTACAGTTACGATTGCTGCGACCGATTCTTCTCTTGACTGTTTCATAATTTCATAATCAGCGTACTTTCCCGTCCCGACTAAAAGCCTCGAGCGAAATTCTCTATTTCCAATCTTAAGCTTAGTGTCTTGCATATCTACCCTCGTAATATTTACATAATCTTTTTAAATTACAAATTGGACATTTAGGATACCTTGCTACGCAAACTTCTCTTCCATGCAATATTATATTTATATGAAATTCGTAAATTAAATTTTTGGGCACAACTGCGCTAAAATATCCCTGAGCCTCCTCGTGCGTCGCCCTTTCGTCTAAAATCCCAAGCCGCTTGGTTACCCTAAATATATGCGTATCAACAGGCATTATCGGCTTTCTAAAAGAAAACAATAAAACGCATGCAGCCGTCTTTGGGCCAACGCCTTTTATAGATTTTAAAAATCTATAGCCGGCTTGCGTGTCTAAACCGTCCAGCAAATCCAAACTCAAAGAGCCGCATCTTCTCTTTATTTCTTCTAATGCGCCTTTAATCCTTGGGGCTTTGATATTTGCAAGGCCAGCAATTTTGACCTCGCGCTTTATCGCTTGTACTTTTGCCCTTCTTGCCCTCTCCCAATTCTTAAAACGCCTTCGTAAATTATCGTAAGCGCGATGGGAATTTGTATCAGAGGTATTCTGTGAAAGGATTGTCCTTATAAGTTCGCCGATGGAATCTGCTTCTCTATTAAATCTATGGCGCCCATAACTTTTACGCAGCAACTTAGCAATGGATGTAATTTTAAAGACAACATCAGGTGACCCCATCTATCTTTCAATTACTGTGCCCTTCGCAACAACGACGACGCCAGATTCGGTTACCGTAAAGCGCTTTTTATCCTCCTTCAAATTGTAGCCGATATCCATCCCCTGCGGGATCTTTACGTCCTTATCTATTATCGCCCGTCTTATCTTTGCATAACGGCCGACATCAACCCCCTCCATAATAACCGAATCCAAAACCTCGGCGTAACTATTTATCCGCACATAGGGCGAAAGTATGGACCGCTCTACCTTTCCACCAGAGATGATACATCCGCCTGAGACCATCGAATCCAATGCAGCCCCTATACGATTTCCATCCTCGCCGCCTGCGAATACGAATTTCGCTGGAGGAAATTGTTCCATATAAGTCCTTATCGGCCAATCCCTATCGTATAAATTGAAAATCGGAGCAACCTCTACCAAATCCATATTCGCCTCGTAATACGCATCTAAAGTTCCGATGTCGCGCCAATATTTTGCCTCTTTTTTATTCTCATCCTTAAAATTATAGACGCAAACCTTTGCCCTTTTTAACATCCCCGGTATTATATCTTTGCCGAAATCGTGGTGGCTATCTTTATTCTTTGCATCTAAAATCAATTCCTCCTTCAACGCAGAACAACTAAAAACATATATGCCCATCGAAGCGTAAATGTGTTTCGGGTCGTCTGGAATGGCCTTTGGGGCTTTTGACTTTTCCTCAAAGCCCAAAATCCTTCCCTCGCGGTCTACTTCAACGACGCCAAATAGGGTTGATTTTTCCACCTCCATCTCCACGACCGCAACAGTGCAATCCGCACCATTTTCGACGTGACACTCAAGCATCTGCGCGTAATTCATTTTATAGATATGGTCGCCCGCCAAAATCAAGACGTATTCAGGCTTTTCGATATCAACCGAATACAAATTCTGATACACAGAATCGGCCGTCCCCATATACCATCGCTCGTCAACGCGCATCTGCGCCGGGACGGTATCGATATATTCGCCGAGTTCTGCGTCGAAGATATTCCAACCCATCCTCAAATGCCTTATAAGCGAATTACACTTATACTGAATGAGCACGTGGATCTTGCGGATCCCGGAGTTGATGCAGTT
The DNA here is from genome assembly GCA_964625025.1 of uncultured Planctomycetia bacterium. Lineage (GTDB taxonomy): Bacteria > Omnitrophota > Gorgyraeia > Pluralincolimonadales > CAZUZR01 > CAZUZR01. The sequence goes on from CAZUZR010000002.1 coordinate 22,007, forward strand.
TGATAACGTAACATCTATAATTCGATAAATCCCTCCAAATGGAACTGCAGGCTTCGCCCTATCCCGTGTTAAAGGATAGAGCCGCTCGCCTTTTCCGCCTGCCATTATAAATGTTACGATGTTCCTCATATTATTTCTTCATAAATGCCATCGCGATGTTAATAATTCCGTTTCTAATCATCGTAACAGCGATTGCCGCCAGAAATATGTCTGCAACTTTGGAGAATGCCCTGGTTCCACCCTTGCCCATTATCCTAACAAAGAGTTCTGCTTGAATGAGGATAAAAAAGGTAATCGCCATATTCAAGATAAACGATACTAATGTAGGAATCAAACCGAAGGCATCCCTTAAAATCAATATCGTAGTCAATACGGCAGGTCCAGTAATCAAAGGCGTGCCTAATGGAAAGATTCCCACCTCAGTTGTTACGGCCCCCCTCTTCTCTTCGCCCGGCAGTAAAAGATTGACGGATAAGATGAGCAACAAAATGCCACCGGCGATTTGAAAGTCGAATATCGAAACCCCCATAAGCCGCAACACGATTTTTCCAATAATTAAAAAAACCAAGGCAATAACCGTCGCTACCGCTATACTATTTATTACAACCTTGTGCTTCGCCTTAGGTTTCATCCCTTCGGTCAAGGAAAGATAAAGCGGCAAATTCCCTAACGCATTGACCGCCACAAAGATAGGAATGAAACTTAAGATATACGGTGTAAACATCTTTAGCATTTTTGCTTTTTAATTATATACGAAATACCTGAAAAATGCAAATAGAATTAGATAACTCCGAGTAACTGGCGGCTGCGGGGTGGGCAGGCGACGAGGTGGCCGGATTTTACCTCTTTTAGAGCAGGACAATCGACTTTGCATTGTGGCTCGGCATAGAGACAGCGAGGATGGAATTTACATCCCGGCGGCGGAGCGATTGGAGAAGGTGGTTCGCCTCTTGCTACCAATTTCTTCGTCTTCTGTTCTGCGCCTATTGCAATCGCAGAAAATAGCGCTTCGGTATAGGGGTGTATCGGAAAAGAATATAGTTCCTCAGTTGAAGCAAATTCAACTACTTTGCCCAAATACATTACCATAACATTATCCGAAACTGATTCTATAACACAAAGATCGTGCGAGATGAAAAGATAAGAAATACTAAATCTGCTTTGGAGGTCCGTTAGCAATTTTAAGATTTGTGCTTGAATTGACAAATCCAATGAAGAAACCGGCTCGTCGCAGACGATTAATTTAGGATTCGTCGCCAGCGCGCGCGCTATCCCAATCCTCTGTCGCTCTCCGCCGCTAAATTGATGAGGGTATCTATCCAGATATTCCGGCTTTAAGCCAACTTGCAAAAGCAACTCTTTCGCCCTGTTAACTCTATCTGACCTATTTCCAAGTCCGTGGACTAATAACGGCTCTGTTAAAATCTCCTCTATTTTCATTCTCGGATTTAATGAATTATACGGGTCCTGGAATACAACCTGCATCGCCTTTCTTAAGGGGCGCATTCTTTTCTGAGGGAGGCTTGTTATATCTTCGTCTTCAAAGGTGATTTGGCCTTCGCTTGGCTTTAGAAGCCCGAGCACAACCCTCGCTAAGGTAGTTTTGCCACATCCGGATTCTCCAACAATTCCTAAGGTCCTGCCTGTTTCCAGAGCGAAAGATACGTCATCAACCGCTTTTACTTGTCCGACAATTTTTCTGGTAAATCCACGCTCGACTGGAAAATATTTTTTAATACCTTCCACGGTTAGTAGAGATTTCATAATCTATTCTTTACGCCTTAGTTTTGGAATGCAATCGATTAGCTTCTGCGTATACGGGTGCGATGGTTTTCTATAAATTATCTCCGTATCGCCATGCTCGACTATCTCGCCAGATTGCATCACCGCTACTTTTTTAGCAACCTGGGCAACGATTGAGAGGTCGTGAGTTATCAAAAGCACGCTAAGCGATAATTCTTCTTTTAAATGAACTAATAAATCCAAAATCTGCGCCTGAATTGTTACATCTAAAGCTGTTGTGGGCTCATCCGCAATTAATAGTTTTGGCCGGCAGGAAATCGCCATTGCGATCATCGCGCGCTGCTTCATCCCACCTGATAATTGATGAGGATAAGCGTACATAATATCTTTTGGGGCTGGCATCCCAACATCTTTTAAAGCCGCAATTGCCTTTTCGAAATACTCTTCTCTTTTGGCTCGCTGGTGAAGAGCGATAGTCTCAATCAATTGCTCGCCTATCGTGAAAACCGGATTTAGCGATGTTGCCGGGTCTTGAAAAACATAGGAAATCTTAGCGCCTCTTATTTGCTTTAATTCATCCTCGTTCAGTTTAAGCAAATCGCGACCATCAAAAATTATTTCTCCGGCAACTATTTCTCCGGATTTGGGTATAAGCCTTGTTATGGAAAGTGCTGTTACGGTTTTGCCAGAACCTGATTCTCCAACGAGCCCTAAGATTTCTCCTTCGGGGAGCTTTAAATTTGCTGAGCGAACTGCCTCAACTGTCTTCCCATCTTGCCTAAAATTGACCTGTAAATTTTTAATCTCCAGCAACGCATTCATTTTTTATTATCTTCTTCGATGTGGGTTAAAAAATTCGCGCAGGCCCTCGCCCAGTAGATTATATCCTAAAACTGTAATTAAAATTGCTAATCCTGGAAATAGAGTAATCCACCAGGCCATTCCTAATGTGGATTTCGCTTCGGTTAATATGTTTCCCCAGCTTGGCGTAGGCGGTTGAACGCCCAAACCTAAAAAACTTAATCCCGACTCAAGCAGTATCGCCCCAGCAACGCCCAATGTTGCGCTTACCAAAACTGGACCGATGCCATTCGGGATTAAGTGGCGCACTATTATCCTTAAATCGCTTGCGCCGATTGCGCGTGCCGCCTCAATAAATTCCCGCTCTTTTAAACTTAAGATTTCGGCGCGAATTAGGCGTGCAACGCCCATCCAGCTGGTAACGCCTATCACGACCATAATATTCAATATGTTGGGACCCAAAACTGCAATAACAGAAAGTATTAAGAAAAAACTTGGAAAGCAGAGCATGACATCAATAAACCTTGAGATGATGCCATCCATTTGCCCTCCATAATAGCCCGCAATTGAACCAAGAATTACGCCTATGAAAACTGCGATGCCAACCGCCACAAAACCAACCGATAACGAGATCCTCGCTCCATAGACCATTCGACTAAAAAAGTCGCGACCCAAAGAATCTGTGCCGAGTAGATGTCCCTTCGATGGCCCTATTAATGCCTTTTCAAGATTTATCTCGTTGGGGTCAAAGGTAGCAACGTAAGGCGCAAATATTGCAAGCAAAGCCATTATCCCAACGATAAGGGCGCCGGACAAAGCGAGTCTATTCATCGTGAAGGTCGTCATCTTTTTTCGCCTACGCGAATTCTCGGGTCAACATAAGCATACATAATGTCCGCAATTAAGTTGCCCAGCAACGTCAATATTGCACCGATAATCAAAATTCCCATAATCACAGGATAATCCCTTGCCATTACTGAGTCGAAAAATAGTTTGCCCATTCCGGGGATTGCAAATATCGATTCAAATATTACGCTGCCACCTATCAATCCTGGAATTGAAAGCCCTATAATAGTGACTATCGGCAATAGCGCATTTTTTAAGGCATGCTTATAAATTACGCTTCTCTCGGACAGGCCCTTTGCCCTTGCGGTACGAATGAAATCCTTATGTAAGACCTCCAACATGCTCGTACGCATATATCGGGAAATCCCTGCTAAACCTCCAAATGCCGAAACAAAAACAGGCAAAATTAAGTGGCGGGACAAATCAATTAATTTCTCAAATAGATTATATTCTTCGTACTCAAGCGATTTTATGCCGGAAATCGGAAGCCAACCTAACGATACGCCAAATAGGCTCATCATCAATAGGGCAAGCCAGAATGTCGGCGTGGCAAAGCCTATAAATACGAATATGGTTGAAGATTTGTCGAACGATGAATTCTCTTTTACGGCGCTCATAATGCCAATGGGCACAGCGATGAGAAAGATAAGTAATAATGATAGGATATTTATCGTTATAGTAATTGGTATGCGTTCTAAAATCTTCTCAAAAACGGGCCGCTCGTCAGTAAAAGACTTGCCTAAATCAAACCGAACTAACTTTTTAATCCATTCCCAATATTGGATACGAATCGGTTTGTCCAAACCATAGAGCCGCTCTAATTTTTCCCGGGCTTCTAATGTTATCTTCGGCGATAACTCGGCTTGAAGGCGAGTGGGTTTACCAGGCGCTAAATGAATTACGAAAAAGGTAATTATCGTTATGCCGAACAAAACTGGTATGAGACCTAAAAGCCGCCTTAATATGTAATTGACCATCTTGTATATCTCTGTTCGTCCTTGGGGACGTACCATTTTATGAAATTATAACCTATGCCTAATGGCGCGGGCACGATGCCTTTAAACCTTGAATGAACTATAGGCAAGGCATCGGGAACGTATAAAAAGAGATAGGGGTGGTCGTCGTAAATTAACCGGTGAACTACGTGATAAATCTCTTTTCGCTTTTGTTGGTCAAAAACTCGCCTGCCCTCTTCTAAAAGCCTGTCAACTTCTTTATTTTCATATCCTACAAAATTGAATTCCCCTTCCCTCTGTTTTGACGAATGCCAGATATCGTAACTGTCCGGGTCTCGAGAGAGGCCCCAGCCTAAAATTACTGCCTCAAACCTTCGTTTGTCTATAAATTCAGTTAAAAATGTCGCCCACTCAATAATCCTTATCTTCATATCTATGCCGATCTCTTTTAGCCTCCTTTGGATTATTTCCGCCGATGTCTTACGCGTATCATTGCCTTGATTCGTGAGCAAAGTAAATTCGAATTTCCTTCCATCCTTGTCGAGCCAACCATCGCCGTCGGTGTCGTCCCAGCCCGCTTTTTTCAAAAGCTCCTTCGCTTTCTTCGGGTCATACGGGATAGGGTTGACGTCTTTGTTATAAGCCCATGACTCCGGAGGAAAAGGTCCTGTGGAAACGCGGCCAAGACCCATAAGCACTCCCTTGATAATCTCATTCTTATCTATCGCATAATCTATAGCCAATCTTATTCTCTTATCCGCGAACCTCGGGTCCTTGAGATTGAAACCGAGATATGTATAGCCAAATGCGGGATACTTATATTTTCGATAATGGTTTTTAAAAAATGCGGCATCTGTCTGGCGAGCGTATTGTAAAGGCGTCAACCCCACTTCATCGACGCCCTGCGTTTGCAACTCTAAGAATATCGTCGCCTGGTCTGGGATTATCCTATAAATATATCTATTTATATAGGGCCTTCCCTCGTAATAATCGGGGTTTGAGACGAGGACAATCTTCTCGCCTGTCTTCCACTCCTTAAATTTATATGGGCCTGTCCCAATCGGCGCGCGTGAGAATCGCGTACTGCTCAAATCCTCGTTTTCCAAGAGATGTTTGGGCATAATCCACATCCCCCAACTTGAAAGCCCTGGCGAAAACGGCTCTTTATAAGTAAGCTTTACAGTATAACGTCCTAGGACCTCTAAAGACTTCACTCTCTCGAAATCACCGCTATACGGCGTTTTAACATTCGGGTCTATCAATTTTTTATATGTAAACTCGACATCGTGCGCGGTAAATGGTTTTCCATCGTGCCACCTGACATTTTTTCTTAAATGGAAAATTATCACAAGCCCGTCTTCCTTGACTTCCCAACTTTCAGCCAAGTCGCCAATTAAATTTATATCTTTATCATATTTGACCAATCCATTAAAAACCAAACCACAAATTTCTTGTGAGGCAGAATCAGAGGCAAGTATTGGCACCAAAGTATTTGCATCGCCTATGGATGCTACAACTATAGCATCGCCGTAAGAAGGGACTGTCCCAGTCGTGCTATCGGCTGCTATTAAGGGGACTGTCCTTAGTAAGCCAAATAAAAAAAATACCGCCAAAAGCGGTATCTTTTTATTCACCCCGTTAGAAAATCTTTGATTTCTAACGGGGTCCATATTTAAAATCTGCTGACATTTTATTTTGGGGCCTGCTCTTTGCCTGCCGCCGGCTGCTGTGCTTCTTTCTTCTCCTCTGCAACGGGTTGCGCTGGCATTTGTACCTGTTCAACGGGTCTGGCCCTCTCCTCTGTTAAAATACCTTTCTCAATCAAAGAAGCACCCCGTTTAGTAGAAAGCAAAGCCAAACTTAAAGAAGTTACTAAAAAAGCGATAGCAAAAATTGCAGTCGCCCTGGTCAAAAACGTTGACGCTTTTGTGCCGAAGATGCTCTGAAATCCACCGCCTCCGCCGCCGAAGGTCTCTGCCAATCCACCGCCTTTGCCTGCTTGCAATAATATGACCGCAATTAAAATCGTACATGCCAACACATGAATTGCAATTAACATTCCGTACATTTTCCTTTTACTCCTCTATCTTTTGCTTTGCCTGACGATCTCGACGAAGTCATTCAATTTTAAACTCGCACCGCCCACCAGTGCGCCGTCTACATCTTCTCCATTCATAATCCCGCGGATATTATCGGGCTTGACACTTCCGCCGTATTGTATTCTTACCTTTGAGGAAACCTCTTCACCATAAGATACCTTGAGTAATTGGCGAATATACTTATGGACTTCTTGTGCCTGTTCTGGAGTCGCGTTTCTGCCCGTGCCTATCGCCCAAACCGGCTCATATGCGATGACAAGTTTTGAAACCTCATCTTTGTTAAAATCTTTAAGGCCACCCTCAATATGATTCTTTACAACATCAAAAGTCTTGCCGGCATCGCGCTCCTCAAGCCTCTCGCCGACGCACATTATCGGAATTAGGCCATATTTTAAAGCGGCTTTGACTTTTTTATTCACCGTCAGGTTCGTCTCCCCAAAATATTGCCTTCGTTCAGAATGGCCGATTATGCAGTAACTACAACCTAAATCTTTTAACATCTTCGCAGAAATCTCACCTGTATATGCGCCTTCCTCTTCCCAAAATAGATCCTGCGCTGCACATTTTATATTCGAACCCTTTAAGGCTTCGGCAACTTTTGAGATAGCGGTAAAAGGTGGACATACCACAACCTCAATATCCCTCTCATTTCGAAGCTCACGCTTTAAGCCATTTACAAGTTGAACGGCCTCTGCGACCGTCTTATGCATCTTCCAATTTCCTGCTATAATCGGCTTTCTCATCTATTTTTATCCGTCAGCGCCTTTATTCCAGGTAATACTTTGCCTTCCAGATATTCAAGCGAGGCGCCGCCGCCATTTGATATATGCGTCATCTTATCTTCTAAACCAAACTTCGAAATCGCAGCAGCAGTATCGCCGCCTCCAATTATTGTTATGGCCTTCCCGCCCGAGGCGGGTCCGCCACGACTTGTGGCGGATAACGTAGCGATATATTCTGCAATGTCTTTAGTTGCCTTTGCGAACTTATCTATCTCAAAAACGCCGAGCGGCCCATTCCAGACAATGGTCTTGGCATCTTTAAGTGCCTGCTTAAACAACTCCACCGTCTTTGGGCCTACATCAACCGCAATCCAGCTGTCTGGTATGTCAACGCCTACTAATTTTGACTGCGCATCAGCTGCGACTTTATCTGCCACTATATTATCTATCGGCAATAGAACTTTTACGTCCTTCCCTTTCGCTTTTTCAAGCAATCCCCTCGCCACCTCAACCTTATCTGCCTCTAATTTAGAATTGCCTATCGGTTTTCCCAGCGCCTTCAGGAATGTATATGCCATTCCTCCGCCGATTAAAATAGCATCTACTTTATTTATCAAATTTTCAATAACGCCAATTTTGTCCGAGACCTTCGCTCCGCCCAAAATTATAACGAATGGCTGCGCGGGATTTTTAACTTTATTCTCTAAATATTCTATCTCCTTTTCCAATAAAAAACCTGCCGCAGAGGTTAAGAATTTAGTAACTCCTTCTGTCGAGGCATGCGCACGATGGGCGGTTCCAAATGCGTCATTTACATAAATATCCCCTAAGCTCGCCAATTCCTTTGAAAAATTTGAGCCATTCGCT
>CAZUZR010000002.1:30050-42599 GCA_964625025.1 uncultured Planctomycetia bacterium
CTTCCTCTTCAGGGTGAAATCGTAGATTCTCAAGCAAAAGAGACTCGCCCGACTTAAGTTGAGCAACCGCTGCTTTCACTTCATCGCCGATACAATCGTTTGTTTTTTTAACCGGCTTTCCCAGTAATTCCTCTAGCCTCTTCGCAATGGGCCCAAGCCTTAATTTATCAACAACCTTTCCATCAGGCCTTCCTAAGTGGCTCATCAGAATTACTTTTGCGCCCTTTTCTAAAGCATATCTTATTGTTGGCAAAGTCGCCCTTATCCTTGTATCATCGGTGATGTTTAGATTATCGTCGAGGGGAACATTAAAATCGACTCGCATTAGTACGCGCTTATCTTTTAAATCAATATCTTTAATACTAAGTTTATTCATCTCATTAACTCCTGCCTGGCGTTTATAAACCCTTCTTCGAGATGTATTCGGTCAGGTCAACCAACCTGCAGGAATATCCCCACTCGTTATCGTACCAGGCAAAGATGGTGGCGAAATTATCGTCCATCACCTTGGTGGATTGCGCATCCACTGTAGCCGACTTGTCGTTTCCGTTGAAATCGCGCGATACCAACGGTTCATCTGTCACCGCTAAATATCTACTCATCCTTTCGCTTGAAGCCGCCTTCTTGAAAGCCGCATTTATATCCTCAGCCGTTGCCTTTTTCTCTAACTCAGCGGTTAAAACTATTAATGAAACGTTTGGGGTCGGAACTCTAATTGCCACGCCATCCATCTTTCCCTTTAATTCCGGGATAACCGCCCCGATGGCTGCAGCAGCGCCTGTCTTAGTGATAATTATATTCTGCGCAGCTGTGCGGGCCCTGCGCAGGTCCTTATGTGGAAAATCCAACGTCACCTGGTCGTTCGTATAGGAATGGATTGTTGTCATATAACCTCTCTTTATGCCAAAATTATCCAAAATGACCTTCGAAACTGGCGCCAGACAATTTGTCGTGCACGACGCATTAGAGATTATGCTGTGCTTACTTGGATCATATTTATCCTCATTTACGCCCATACAAAATGTGCCGTCATCTCCCTTTGCTGGTGCGCTTATAACTATCTTCTTGGCTTTGCCTGAAACTATATGGGCTTTTGCCTTTTCTGCCTCTGTGAATTTACCTGTAGATTCTATTACTATCTGAACGCCTAACTCCTTCCACGGGATAAGGGCTGGGTCCTTCTGACAAAATACCTTTATCACCTTGCCGTTAATAATAATGGAATCTTCGGCCGAACTTACATCTCCATCAAAAACCCCAAACGTGGAATCGTATTTGAAAAGGTGCGCCAGAGTTTTGGTATCCGTAAGATCATTGACGGCGACGAACTCCAGACCTTTTGATTTAAGCCCTGCTTTTAATGTCAATCTGCCAATCCTTCCAAAACCATTAATCCCAACGCGCACCGCCATCTTGACCTTCCTCCTTTGTAGTGTTCTCGGTTTCTTCGAAACATATTCCTCGGTAGTTCAACCTTTTATATTGCTTACAACCTCTTCACGGCTTACGAATCAACCACCGAGCTCCACTGTAAGGGAAGAAACGTTGTTTCTCCCCTTACTATTCCTCTCTTCCTTAAAGGAACCTTTTTTTAGATTCCCACTTCCCTTAATGCCTCTGCCGCTATCTCAGGCGGCGTCTGATTTAAGTAGAAGCCCGTCCCCCACTCAAAGCCTGCGGTCCTGCCTAATCTCGGCATAATCTCTAAATGCCAATGATAGTCCGCACGTTCTCTCGTCTCAATTGGAGAAGTATGAATAATGTAATTATATGAGGTGTCCCTTAAAGCCAGCTTCATCCGAAGCAACGTCTCCCTCAAAATCCTGGCAAGGTCAACTACTTCTTCCTTCTCAATATGACTAAAATCCGAGTTGTGCAATTTCGGATAAATCCCAATTTCGAATGGAAACCTCGATACAAATGGAGCGAATGCAATAAAGTTTTTATTTTCTGTAACTATCAGTTGCCTCTCTTCAATTTCCTGAAGGATTATATCGCAGAATATGCACCTCTCTCGATATCCATAATATCTTTCAGACCAACGTAATTCCTCTATTACCCGCTTGGGGACAATCGGTAGGGCAATCAATTGAGAATGGGGGTGTTCCAATGACGCCCCGGCCGATGCGCCATAATTCTTAAAAATTAAAATATATTTAAATCTCTTGTCGCCCCTTAAATCTAAACTGCGATTTCGATATGCCCAAATAACTTTTTCTACATCGTGGTCCATCAGGTCGCATAACTCTTTATTGTGGTCGGGGTTCTCCACTATAACTTCATGTGCGCCGATGCCGTTCATCATATCGTAAATCCCAACGCCCGCCCTGTCTAAATTTCCCTCTATCCTCAAAGCTGGAAATTTGTTTGGGATTATCCGAGTATGCCAGCCAGGGGCGTTTGGCCTAATCTCGCCTTCACGATGCGCATCTATTTCGGGCGGCGTCATATGTTCGTTACCTGGACAAAATGGGCATACGCCTCCCTTCTTGATGTGCCCTTCAACATCATAGTCAGAAGGTCCTTTTATCTTCTCCGTCTCAATTATAACCCATCTACCTGTTATGGGGTCCCTGCGCAGTTCTGCCATCTATTTTTACACCTTTAACAATTTTTGAATTAAACCTCTACTTCCCTCAAATATTTGGCTGCATCTTCAGGGGGTGTTGGATTTATATAAAACCCGCTACCCCACTCAAACCCAGCGACTCGAGTCAGCCTCGGCATTATCTCTATATGCCAATGGAAATCCTCGTCCATCGTCCTCCAGTATCCCGCCTTTGGAATCCTAAAGGGCGCGGTATGTAAAACGATGTTATACGGCGGGTCCGCAAGCGCTTTCCTCAACTTAAGGAGTAATGCCTTATATATCTTTGCTAAATCGACCCTCTTATCCTTGGTCAGGCGAGATAGGTCCGCGCTATGCTCTTTGGGAAGCAACCATATTTCAAACGGAAATCGCGACGCAAATGGAGCGATCGCTAAAAAACCATTTATATCCGCAACGACCCGTTTTCCTACCTCCAATTCTTGTTTAACGATATCGCAGTAGATACACCGTTCCTTATATTCGAAGTATTGGCGCGCTCCCACTAACTCGTCTTTTAGCCTAATGGGGTTGACAGGCAGGGCAATCAATTGAGAGCGCGCATGTCTTATCCTGCCGCCGCCAGCTGCCATTCCATAATTTTTAAATAGGAGCACATATTTAAAGCGGGGGTCCCTACTTAGATCGGTGATGCGTTCAATATAGGAAGTTATTACATCTGTAATCTGTCCTTCGGACAAGTCCGCAATATTATGTATATGCTCTGGCGTTTCAATTACAATCTCATGAGCTCCGATGCCATTCATTATATCGTAAACTCCCCTGCCGCGCCTATCTAATCTGCCTTCTATCTTTAATGCTGGCGAGATTGAAGGGACAACCCTTACATCCCATCCGGCTTCATTTGGCTTCGTCCCCGGCTTTCGAAGCGCGAATATCTCTGGCGGCGTCTCCTTCTCCTTGCCAGCGCAGAATGGGCAAGGCGGCTCCTCATATTTTTCCTCTGAAACGGAATGGGGTGCAAAATCCGAAGGACGACGTGCCCTTTCCGTCGCAACTATAACCCATCTGCCAATGATAGGGTCTTTTCTAAGTTCAGGCATATTTTAAGATTCGCCTCCCCTTTCCAACATCAACCTTAGGAGGTCATTTATTGAAAGTACACCCTTAACCGTATTCTTTTCATCCTGAATAACGATAAATTCTGCGCCGCCCTGACGCATCCTCTCGATGGCCTCTTTCAAGGGAATCCCAGGCCTAACTATAACCGCAGGCCGTTTCAAAAATTCTTCAACAGGCCTTTCTAATCCTTTAATCAGCGCCTCAGAAGTTATAACCGCCTCTGGTTTCTTCAGCTCTAAAATTTTATCCCGAATATAACGATAGAAATCCGTTGATAAAACCCTATTGTAACTTATGAACATCGGAAAATAGGGCCTGCCCTGTATGAAATTTAAATGGCTCTCAAGGGCGCATTGCCCTATTTGAGGGTCCTTGGAAAGAAAATATCTCAATGAACTATCAGGGATTTCCTCCTCCTTGCCCTCAGGTATAGCAGACAAATACGCTATCTCATATACCTCATCCATTGTAATGCCTAAATCTAAGTAATTCTCTTTGATATAACAAGCGAGTTCGTCATCTTGGTCCCTAAAAGCCACGACATATTTTTCAAGGGTATCTATCGCGTCCGCCAAGAAAACCCCCAGCGCGACGTCTTTATTATAAATAAGCCCCGCGGAGACCATCGCGGAATCGTCAGATTGTCCCGGACCTAACGCGTGGCGAATGTATAAATATCTTATATTTTCTAAAGCGACCTCCTTTAAATTTTCCGGCGTAATTATGAGGCCTTCTTTCTTATAAAGCTCGATGGACTCGGCATGCCCGTGGTGAGCAAATATCTCTCCGTCCAATCCCAAATCCTCCATAACCTCAACATTGACGGGGTAACACTTCCCATAGCCAATAGTAATTTCGTATCTCAGTTCCGTTGCCCTCCTTACCTCGCAATTATCCCTTAAGCCGCCGATATAAACCCCCCTTAAAACTTCGTGCGGATTAACCTTTATCTCCTTGAAATCTGGTATTCCAAGCAACGGCTCGCCCTTTGAATTTAATAATTTATTCCTTGGCTTGCCGTTAAGGAACTCCTTTACATATTCAACTATCTCATCTATTAAGAGTTGACGTTTTGCCTTTATCTCCTTAGGATTTAACCTTAGCGCGTGGACGATGTCATCTATCGTTGTATTTACGTAGAATCTTTTGTGGAAGAAACCGGCGCCATTATGGGCCCTGCCTTCGAGGGACTGTACAAAAATTAACTCCGCTATCTCCTTAGTTGTATTTAACTCTTCGGCCTCTTTAAGGTGTTCGCAGTCTCGACGAATTATATCGTAAGGCGCAACTTTGTTTATCATCTAACATAAAGAAATTAATAGACAACAAAAAATTATACCATACTATCTTATTTATTTAAAGAAAAATCCCCGCCTACGCCTAGCGGACAAAGGCTTCGGCGGACAAACAGCAGAGGCCTTGGAGCGAAATCTAACGCCCACAGAAATTTTATGTCCAAGTAAATAGTCAGAGACGGACATTCGCCTGCCCCCTTCTAATTGCAATTCTTTAATCCAAAGCGTCCCCTTCCCGCATGAAACAAATAACCCATTGGGTTTGACTTTAATGACCTCGCCTGGTTTATGATGACCTTCCAATTGCAAATCAATAACATCGGTTTGCCAGAACTTTATCGCGCGACCACCCAAATCAGAGAACGCCCCAGGCCAATTATACATCGCCCTGACCTGATTATGTATTTGTATTGCGCCTTTTGTCCAATCTATAATTCCATCCTCTTTTTTTAGCTTTGGGGCATAGGTGGCCTCATCCTCTACTTGCTTAACAAACTCTCCTTTTCCTTCTTCGATTAATGCTATCGCCTCTAATAATAAATTCGCTCCAATCTCGGAAAGCCTTAAAGAGAGGGCCTCGGCATTATCGGAATCTAAAATTACATCTGCCTTCTGCAATATTATATCGCCAGCGTCCATTTTCTCATTCAATCTAAAGACCGTAACCCCGGTCTGCCTATCACCATTTAAAATCGCCCAATTGATAGGGGCGGCCCCTCTATATTTCGGCAATAAAGACGCGTGAAGCCCTATCGAATAAAATCTGGGAACCGAAAAGATATTGGAAGGCAGGATATTGCCGTAAGCGATGACTACGAATAATTCTGCTTGATATTTCCTCAACTCATTTATAATGCGCTCAGGAGGGGATTTTTCAATAAAAAATAACGGTATATTAAGTTCCTGAGCTTTCGACTTAATAGGAGACGGCAGAGATAAAAGATGTCTCCCTTTTGGCTTATCGGGTTTTGTGACCACCAGCAGTAACTCGTGGCATTCATTCAATTTGACTAAGCTGGGAACCGAAAAAGCTGATGTGCCAAAAAATAGTATCTTCATCCCGTTAGAAATCCAAATTTATTTGTATTGCCGTTAACGAATATATACACTAATGCCTCCTGTAATCACTTATCCCGCTAAAAAGGCCAAGATTTCTAACGGGACTCATCTTTAGGTGCGCGCTTAAGCTGGCGCAGCGCCCTTAATCGGCATAGCAGATTAAGCCTGTCAATTAACAATATCCCGTTTAGGTGGTCAATCTCATGCTGAATTATTCTCGCAAGCAAACCCCTTGCCTCAAATTGATACTGCTTCCCATTTATATCGAGCCCCTTTACCAAAAGATAGCTAAAGCGGCGTACGTTTTCGCTTATTCCAGGCAAACTTAAACAACCCTCTTCCCACTTCTCGCTGCCTCTACGCTTTATAATTACGGGGTTTATAAGCGCTTCTGCTCTCCACTCATCCGAAGAAGGATTAAAAACGAAAATTCTTTTAGAGACGCCAACCTGATTAGCAGCGAGGCCAACGCCTTGAGCCGCTTTCATAGTTTCTATCATATCCCTGATGAGCTGTTTATCTATCCCTGTGATCTCCCTTAGGTTTTGAGTTTTCTTATTTAATAGTGGGTCAGGGTATTTGCGAATCTCCAAAATAGCCATTTAGTCGACGCCTCCTCATATAATATATCTTTTTTATTTTACTATAAAATAGATGAAAATCCAAATATTATATCCAAATCTAAAAAATGATTGACACCTTTTGCTTTATGCCTTATAATTTTAAAAAAGGAATTTATGATGCCTAATGAAACTGAGGGGTTAAAGCCGGAAAGGCCAAGCGAGGCTCTGCCGAAAGAGGTCAAGGATTATTACGACAAGGGCGTTATGGCTTTAAAGAGAGAAAACTACGATTATGCCGTCGAGTTATTTACCTCGGCCTTAGCATTAAAGCAGGACCTTGCCGATGCCCGTTTCTATTTGTGGTTCGCCCTCTGGAAGCAACAAAAAAAGTCTGCAGACCCCTTAAAGATAAAAACGTTACTCAGAAAGATAGCTGGGAATTACCTTCTGTTACGGGGCATCTCGCTAAAAAAAAGTGGGAGAACCTGGGAAGCAATCTATCAACTGGAAAAGGCGATGAAAGCAGACCCCAACAACATAATGACGCTAAATGCCATGGCAAACTTTTTTTTAAGCGAAGGACAAACGCTAAATGCAATCAAAATGCTTGAGGCGATCCCTCAGATAGATAACAAAAATGTAAGGGCACTTAAGAGGGCGGCAGATCTTTATATGAAAACTGAAAATTATGAAAAGGCGCGCGCCCTTTTTCAAGCGGCCTTAAGGGTTAATCCATCTGATATCGAAGCCGAACGCGGCGTAAAAAATTTAGACGCATTAAAAACGCTAAAAAGAAGTTTCCCCACTGAGGCGGAAAATGGACCCCCTTAAGTAACCGTCCTTAACGAGATAAATAATCTATAAGCCGATGGGGTCAACATCAACAGTTATAGTTACGGCTGACCTACCTCTTAACTGCTTTAAAGCGCCATCGATTAATCTGCAAATATTTTTAGGCTCTTTGCCCTTTAATAATATATGCCATCTAAACTGGCCTCTCATTTTAGATATGAAGGCGGGGGCAGGCCCAACTATCTCGATAGGTTCATGGTCAGTTGCAAGGGGTTCGCATTTCGAAATAGCGCTTAAGGTCCCCGCTAACTCCTGAGAAATTTTTATAACTCGCTCCTCATTTTTGCCTCGCAGTTTTATTCCAACCAGGTGGACAAATGGCGGATATTCTAACTCTCGCCTGTAATTTATCTCTTCATTAAAAAAACCCACATAATCGTGATTTATGCTTTTCTCTATTGCGTAATGGTCAGGCGTATAAGTCTGAATTATTACCCTGCCCGGCTCTAATCCCCTTCCCGCACGGCCTGCAACCTGTGTCAGTAAATTAAAGGTCCGTTCGCTTGCCCTAAAGTCGGGCAGATTTAAAGCGGTGTCTGCCGAGATAACCCCAACAAGCATAACCTTTGGAAAATCATGCCCCTTCGCAATCATCTGCGTGCCAACTAAAATATTTATCTTGCCATTCTTGAAATCGGCTAATATTCGCTTATGAGAACCTCTCTTCGTTGTAGCATCCGTATCCATCCTGCCGATATTCGCCTGAGGGAAAAGTCGAGCGACTTCGCTCTCAACCTTTTGGGTTCCAATTCCAAAATATCTTATATACTCGCTCTTGCACTTTGGACAAACTTGAGGAGGGGGTATCTCGTAATTACAATAATGGCAATTGAGCCTCTTGGTGTCGAAATGATACGTTAATACTACGCTGCAATATTTACATTGAACTACATACCCACAGCGCTTACAATTTATAAAGGTTGAGAATCCTCGCCTGTTTAAAAATAACATAACCTGACCGCCTCTGTTAAGCACCTGTGCAATCGCAACCTCGAGGGCTCGGGAAAAGATTTTAACTTGCCTCGTATCGAGCATCTCCTGTCGCATATCAACGACCTGGACTTTAGGAAGGCCTCTCTTTTCAATCCGCTCGGTTAACCTCAATAACTTATACGCCTTTGATATAGCGCTATAATAACTTTCAACCGATGGCGTGGCGCTGCCTAAAATTACGGTCGCGTTCGACAATTTTGCCCGCATAATCGCAACGTCCCTGGCGTTATATCGAGGCACGTCCTCCTGTTTATATGTCACCTCATGTTCCTCATCAACGACGATTAAGCCCAGGTCCTTGACCGGTGCAAAAATTGCAGAGCGCACGCCAATTACAATTTTTGCTGTGCCCTCTTTCAGCCTCTTCCATTCCATAAATCTTTCGCTTTCCAAAAGCTTGCTATGTAGGACCGCTACAAGCCCTCCATATCTAGATTTAAACCTCTCGACTGCCTGTGGAGTAAGGGAAATTTCAGGGACCAAAACTATTGTAGTCATTCCAAGTTTTAACGCCGCCTCAATAGATTGTAAATATACCTCTGTTTTGCCACTGCCTGTTATGCCATGCAAAAGATAGACATCGTGCCTATGTTCCGTCAGCGATTTTAAGATAGATTTTAAAGCGCCTTCCTGCTGGTCGGTAGGCTTGAATTTACTCGTTGGCTCATATGGCTCTTCTTCTAATGGCCGCTTAGGTCTGATTTTAACCTTTCCCCTTTTTAGGGGGCCAGGTATAGCAGCCTCAATCGCCTCTCCCCATGAAGTATAATAATAGTCCGACATCCATTTTGTAAGTTCTAAAAGGTGAACATCGAGGAGCGGCGCTTCATCTATTACCGATGAAATACTTTTAACTTCCTCCACTCCTGGCACATCTACGAACCCCAAGACATAGCCCACAATGGGGCGATTCTTAAATGTAACCCAGACCCTTTTCCCGATTTCGATTTTCTCCTTTAGTTCTTCAGGGACCCTATAGTGAAAGGGCTTTGCGATTGGCAGCCCAATCGCTATCTCGGCATATTCCTTGACCATAATAATTTAATCCTCCGCAAGGATGCGCCTTATTTTCTTCAGGTCTTCCCAGACATGTCCTTTGCTATTTGGGTTCCTTAAAAGATAGGCAGGATGAAATGTTGGGATAATGTGAATTCCTCTATAATCGTAATCTTTGCCCCGTATCTTCGTAATGGGTTCATCAGCTTCTAAAAGCGTATAGGCGGCATATTTTCCGAGACAGACAATGACCTTTGGTGAGATTGCCTCTATTTGCCTGAGTAGGTATTCCTTGCATACGCTTATCTCTTCTGGAAGTGGGCTTCGATTCTCTGGAGGGCGGCATTTTAATACATTACAAATGTATACGCCATCACGGGAAAGCCCAATCGACTCTATCATCTTCGTAAGAAGCTTTCCAGCCTGTCCAACGAATGGCATGCCTTGTAAATCTTCATCGAAACCAGGCGCTTCACCTACAAATAATAATTCCGCATTTGGGTCGCCATCTCCAAAGACTGTATTTCTCCTCGTCTTATAGAGGCTGCATCTTTTACAATTAAAGACCTCGCTACTAATTGCAGAAAGAACCTCTGGTTTCGAGGCAGGTTTTGCCCTTTTTATCTTACCTGTGCTCGCGTCGGCGATTAGCATTTCACTTATCCCATATGCCTTCTCTGTCTCGATGTAGGCTTTTATGGATTTTATTATACTTAAAAATTCACTTTTGGCATCCATTCCATTCATCCTTTAATCGACTCGAGGGCTAATAAAACGATGTCGCTTGCCGCAGATGGCTTGCCTAATAATTTTGCTTTACCTCTCATCGAATTAAGCAAATCCCTCGAAGCATATAATGCCTGTAATCTTTGAAGCGTCTCTCCAACGCACCTCGTGCCTATGCCCGCCCCATTTTTTTCAAGGAATTTTAGATTCTTCGCCTCATGACCAGGAATATGCGAAGTAACCAAAACAGGTAAACCCTTTACAAACGCCTCCGATAAACCTAAGCCGCCGGGCTTGGAAATCATCACGTCAGAGACATCCATCAACTCATTTACGTTTTCCACAAACTCATAAACTTTGATGGGCATCTTTGAGCAGGTCGCTTGCGCCTCTAACTCTTTAAAAAGCTTTGGGTTTTTGCCGCAGACTACGATAATTTGAAATGGACAAGCACATTTTGAAATGAGATTTACTAATTTAGAAATCGGGCCAACGCCGAACCCCCCGCCCATAATAAGTATATTAAAAAGCCCCTCTTTTAAATTAAGTGCTTTAATAATCGCACCCTTTTCTTTATGCTCAGTAAATTTATGTAGGACTGGAATGCCCAATATCCTTATCCTGTCTTGGTCTATTCCCTTACGGATAAGTTCCTTTTTAGAATATTCAGATGCCGCAACATAGAGGTCAACCGCTCGCGAAATCCAGAACGCGTGAACGCCATAGTCCGTAACGCAGGTTATCAGCTTACCTCTGTAGAGCTTGAACTTCTTTAAGTTGGATATGATATTCGTCGCAAAAAAGTGCGTAGAAATTACGCAATCGGGTTTACCCTTAAGTATAAATCGATAGAACGCCAGCCCATTTATAAAATTCATGAAGTCCCTGCCCACCCTTACAACGAACTGAAATGGCTTGAAATCGAATAAGTAATAAAAAAATCCCCATGCAAAAGGGATTTTTGAAACCAAGTAATTATAACTCCAGGGATACATCCGTTTAAATAGGCCATTTGTGTAATCCAGGGCATCAAGCAATTGAACGTCGCCTGCGCCCTGCGACCTATCAAATGCCTCCTTCAACGCTTGCGCTGCCCTTTTATGACCCGCTCCTGCTGTAGCATAGACTATTAATATCTTCATCCCGCACCCTCTGTCTTTAAAATCCAATTAACCGCATTGAGCAAATCGCGCTTTATGTAATCGGGCTTTGCCTTCCATGCCATCTTATTTTTTAAACTTGTCAAACCGCTCAAAACTAAGATGGTCTTTAAATCCGCGGCATGGCCCGCTTGGATATCCGAGATTTTATCTCCGATAAAAAATGCATTTTTAAAATCTGCCTTTCTTCGTCCCAGGGCCTTCTTGAATAGGCCCGCATTCGGCTTCCTGCAGACGCAATTATCCTCCTTTCTATGTGGACAATAAAAAACTCCTGCTATTTTCCCACCGGCTTTTGCTATTTCTTTTAACATCCTTTTAGTAACATCCTCAAGGTCCTTTAACGTGAAATATCCCTTCGCGACTCCCGCCTGATTTGAGACCACATAAATTACATATCCTGCCTCGGTTAATTTTCTTATGGCGCGCTTAGCGCCTGGCAGGTACTTAAACTCCTCCCATTTTGTAACGTAGCCATAGGCGGTATTCATCGGATCTTTATTTATAACCCCATCCCTGTCAAGAAAGATTATCTTTCGCATTTTTTGTGCAATAAGAAATTCCCGCCGTATTTTGGCCTCTTGGAAATCCGCACATTTAATATGATATCCTTTAGGCCTATTTTATTTAAGAGCGTTGAAAAATGATCTACTTTAAGCCTCCCGATGTAATAAAATCCCTTCGACTTAAGGTATTCGTTAAACTTATCAAAATCACGATAACCTTCGTACTTTAGTAAGTGGATTCCCCCGGTTGCAAATGTTGACCTGTGGATAAAAATGCCACCGTCGCAAAGACAGTTATATATAGAACTTACAGTCTGGCTTATATCGAATACGTGCTCTAAAACATCATAACATATTACCGCTTCATATGGTTCTGCTGGGGGCACGAATTTAGTAGCATCGAAACAATTAATTCGTATGCCTCTTTTCCTGAATCGAAAGTTCGCAAAATCAAATGTCCTGCCAAGAATGTCAAGATAATCACAACGTATCCCTTTCGAATTTAAATATATAACCAGACCGCCAATGCCACCCCCGTAGTCTAAGACGCGCTTTAAATTAAATCTTTTGCAGGCGAGATATAACTTTCGATATTCCCTCTGCTTATCGTGCTGTGCCTCCCAATATCCTAACTCATATAGATACTGCGGCGTCCTCGCATAATAATCGCATACCTTCTCCTGCGTAGCATCCCTTTCTATATCCTCCTGTTTTAATTTATCCGTCGTC
>CAZUZR010000002.1:42609-54104 GCA_964625025.1 uncultured Planctomycetia bacterium
ATAATCTAAATATCCTTTAGCGATTTCCTCTATGCCTCTTCCCTCGAATTCCTCCAATTCTTCAAAAATTTGCCTCCCTAATTCACGTTTAAGCGCTTCTTTCCTCTCTCCGATTTTAAAATCGGGGTCGAAAAAAAAAGTTCGCCCATTAGGGTAATTGCCTTTATCTGTTTTATCCATTATCAAGTTGTGCCTTTTCTCTCCAAAACTGAAGTAAATCACTTAAAGTACGCTTAAAAGGAATTTTGGGTGACCAGCCGGTGCGTTTAATAAATTTGGAGTTATCCCCTATTAATATCGGTACATCCGATGGCCTCATCCTGGCAGGATCGCGTTTAATCTTCACCTTCCTTTTGCTAAAAGAAAGTAAAATATCAAGCACCGTCCCAATAGAATTTCCCTTGCCACTGCATATATTGTAAATCTCACCTGGCTTACATTTTTTTACAGCGAGCCAATAGGCTTCAACCATATCGCGAACATCGGTATAATCCCTTTTTGCCTCGAGGTTGCCTACGTAGATTATGGGCTCTTGTATCCCCTTCTCTATTAAGGCGATCTGTTTTGCAAAATTGCTTTCAGCGAAAACCTCTCCACGGCGCGGACCTGTATGATTAAATCCCCTCGTCCGTATTATGTTCATTTTATAGCTCATAAAATACTGATAACCTAATAGGTCTTGACCCACTTTAGAAACGGCATACGGACTTAAGGGCCTTAGCGGATTCGTTTCCTTTACAGGTAGTTCGTCCTTATAGACCATTCCATATTCTTCGGAAGAACCTGCTATTTGAATATATGGATTCAACCTTAAATGCCTACAGGCTTCGAATATATTCAACTCGCCTAATATATTTGTGATCAGCGTCTCCGTCGGGGCATTCCAAGACGCGGGCACGAAAGACTGCGCGGACAGATGAAATATCATATCGGGCTTTATTGCGCTTATCACCTTTCTTACGCTCGAGGCATCCCGTATATCACACTCATACAATTTTAGTTTGCCCTTGATATGGTCTATATTTTCGGTGTTGCTCCTCCATCTAATTATCCCATACACCCTTATATCTTGACGTTTGAGCAAGTAATCTGCCAGATGGCTCCCCACAAAACCCGTTATGCCGGTAATCAGTGCCTTTTTCATCGTCTATTTCTCCTTGGCTTTTCTCTTAAAGCTTTACTTTTTCCCAGTACTTCGCCCATTTAATAAAATGTACCCAGGCATAAAGGATAGAAAATACAAATCCATATATGCCTTCTCTAAATCCCATCTTTTTCACGTACATCTTCCAGAATAACTTAAGGGGCCTTAACGCAAGGTTATATCTAATGACCTTTGAATTTAAGACGCCCTCTTTTTGTAACATCTCATCGGCCTCAAGCGAAGTGTAACGATTTTGTCTATCAATAAATTGCTCGACGCTCTGAAATGGATAGTGTTCTACGGCCTCTTCGAGGACGCCTATCTTGCCATCCGCCTTTAAAAGATGATGAACCTTACCATCATACCTTGCGAAATCTTTCTTATATAAGTGTGGATAATAATGATACCATCCTCCATATCGCATGAAATGCCCAAGGAAGTAATTCGCTCTGCGGAATTTGTAAGCGACATATAGAGAATCATTCCTCAATATCTCTTCGATTCTATTTTTTAGCTCGGCCGTAACTACATCATCGCCGTCCAGCTGTAATATCCAATCGCCAGAGGCAGCATCGCTACCTATATTTCGTTCCATTCCAAAATCGCCCTCAAATTGATGTTGAATCACTTTAGCGCCGTAACCTTTGCATATCTCAACAGTCCGATCTGTACTGTAACTATCTACAATTATCACCTCATCGGCCCATTTTATACTCTCAAGACATCCGGAGATTTTACCCTCTTCATTCTTTGTAATAACTACGGCGCTTAATCTTTTACGCATTGTTTCCTTAGTTCCCGATATTTTATATAGCTTAAGAATTGATAAAGCCCGCTAAATACGGCAAGGACCAAACCCACAACCCCATCTTTGTAACCGCCCTTGCCGATATACCGTCTTATAAATCTATCTATAGTGCGCCATAACGCCTTGGATAGCGTCATCTTTCTTTTGTCCCTTATCCACTTCGCGGCCTCAAGCGTCGTCTGTTGGTTTAATTTTCTTACAGCGTCTTCAAAATCTCTATAATTATAATGGACGATATCGCTCTTTAATAATCCTCTGGGGTCCGGCATTATGATGCGAGGATGGACCTCTGCCTCTTCATATCTAAAATGGCCCACCTTAAATAACCTCACCTGTGGGCTAGGATACCAGCCACCATATCTAATCCAATAATCGCCTATATAATTTCTTATCGGTATTGAGAAACCATAATATTCGCCCTTGTTTTTAATTACCTCTCTTATTTCATCCTTTAACTGAGGC
The DNA here is from genome assembly GCA_964625025.1 of uncultured Planctomycetia bacterium. Lineage (GTDB taxonomy): Bacteria > Omnitrophota > Gorgyraeia > Pluralincolimonadales > CAZUZR01 > CAZUZR01. Next base: position 45,024 of record CAZUZR010000002.1, read on the forward strand.
GTCGCCCGCTCATCGGCATCGAGGCTTAAGGCCCATTTATTCTTCGCCAAGGCATAAGCGTAATTTCTGTGTCTGCCTTCGATATCCATCTTCCTCTGATAGATTTTATCCGTATATCTTCTTGCTATCTCGACGGTCCTATCCTCGCTCATATCGTCGAGGACGACTATCTCGTCTGCCCATTTTACGCTTTCCAGGCAATCGGCTATCCTCTTTTCTTCATTTTTTACAATAACCACAACTGAAACGGGAACTTTTTCGTCCATCATTTTTTATTGCGCTAACACCTTTGCCTTATGGAACCATTTGGTGAATTCCAATATTTTTCGCAATACAGCATCGTCGACATAAAGCCTATCGAATTTCTTCTTCTTCTTGACAACATTCCAAAATGCATTCAACTTAAAAAGCCCCGCTGGCAATTCCTTCAACATAACATCGAGGTGCTCACATGCCTTTAATTCTGGGGTACCCTCTTTTTGAAATACCCAAATCCTGTTATGCCCTTTAACTTGGGTACCTATTTGCCTACTGAGCTCTTTAAAATAATCCTCATTTCGTTTCGTTATCACATATGCTATCCTTTCTGGCCGGCCCCATCTCCTGTAAAAAAATTCAGCATTTCTCCTAAATAACCTATCTTTATCTTTCAATAATTTCACCGAGCGACCACCTAAATGATATACATAACAACCCCGTGCCATTACACACTTATAGCCTGCGTCATTCGCGCGTCGGCTATAGTCTCTATCCTCAAAAAAGGCCAACCCATAATCTTCGGCTAAGTAGCCAATTTTGTTTATGACCTCTCTTTTTACAAGCATGCAAAATCCGATGCCGCTTTCCATTTCAATCCACTTGCCAGTCTGGCTTTTGAAAGTGCCTGCGAATTCCTCTAACGTTGTGCCCTTTCCAAACCGCAATCCAAAATTATTCGAAGAAGGATTTACGATGCCGACCTCTGAATTTTCCTCTCCCACCTTTATCAACTCCTGAAGCCATCCATTCGTAACTAAGATGTCGTTGTTTAGAAGACAAACGTAGGGGGAATTTGAAGATTTTATCCCCTTGTTCATTCCTCTTGCAAAGCCCTCATTTATTGTATTTGTTATAATTTGGATATGTATCATATCGCTTCCTTCTAAAGACGATAGGTATTGGCTCATCCCACCTTCGGTCGAGCCATTGTCAACTATTATAAGCCGAGACGGGATGCGGGTATAGCGCAGGATTGAGTCAACGCATCCCTTTAAAATTTTAAGGTTATTCCAGGTAAGTAAAACTAAATCGCACTTCGTCTGCATCCGATGACCTCCAGCATCTTTTTTAATCTATCTTCGTACGTATGATTGTTAATGGCTAACGAATGGCCTTCCTTTGCTATCCTTTCTCTCTCTCCTTCGCGTTCCAAATAATAATCGATTTTATGAAGTAGTTCGGATGGGCTTCTGTACGCCACTATATTAATGCCGTCGGAAAACAACTCTTCGAACCCATTATCGCGAATGTAGTTAGTCACCAATAATGCCCCGCAAGAGAGTATCTCGAACATCCTCATATTGATATCATTATTTATGGAATAATTAAATCCGATTTTAGCGCTACTATAAATATTGGACAACATACGAAAATCCGCCCTGCCAATGAAACTATTTGGATATCTGCGGGCGAGCGACTTTAGCAAACGGCCTCGCAAATTTACCTTGCCCTCTGTCCCCACAAAGGCAATATCAAATCTTTTTTTAACTTCTAATCTCTTATGTATCTGCGGGTCGCATCCAATAGGAACCCATATCGCATTTACTCCTGCATCCCTCCTCAACCTTTCAGCGCCATCTTTTTGTGCACAAAAGATATAATCGTAATGCTTAACTTGTTCACTTATTTTTTTGTATGGTTTTTTAAGATGCGTATCAACAACATAAAACGCAGATGGCCTAAGGTGCGATGATAAATCATATTTGTAATCTCCGTGGTCTATCCTTAGATATAAATCATAGGCCTGCTTAATCGCGTCGGCATCGCTTGTCCAATAATGGTCATATGAAAGCCCCGATTCTTTAGCGGCCCTTTCAAAATAACCGCCTATCGTATCTTCTCTTTCCTTATTAAAAATTAACGCCAACCTCATTTAAGCCTTCAATGCCTCCTCAGCCGCTTTAACGACATCTTCAGTGTCAATTTCATCCAAGCATCTTCTTATATCGCAATCCCTCAATTTAAAATTCTTATAACAAGGTTGGCATTCTAAATTGCTCTTTACGACCTTATGTTTTTCACTCGATGGATATTGGCCGTAAACTACCTTATCTACAGGCCCGAAAATTCCAACCGTTTTAACGCCCATAGCAACGGCAACGTGAAGTGGACCGCCATCATTGGCGACGACCAGAACGCACATCCCTATCAAAGCGGCGAACTGTAAAAGCGTAGTTTCGCCGCAAGCCATTACGGCTGCATTTCTCATATTGCTTTTGACGCCCGCGCAGATATCGGTTTCGGCCTCATCCCCAAAAATAATAACTTTAGCATTATGTTTTTCTATAAGCCGGTCTGCAACGTGGGCAAATCCACCTTGCCTCCAATGTTTAATTCTGGCGTCGCTTCCCCAGCTGGCTCCTCCTCCAGGCACAATGCCAACAACCAAATCGCCATCTACAATTTGGTTTGTTGCCAAAAAATCTTTAGCCCATTTCTTATCTACATCAGGTACATAAAGCATAAGATAATTCGCTGTTGGGGTCAAATTTGCAAGACGTAATAAATCAAGATAATATTCAACAATATGTTTATCGTGGTAGCCCGTTATATCTATTTTATCCGTCAGGAAAATCCCCCTGTTTTTGTAGTTGAAACCTATCCTCCTCGGTATCCCAACCAACCAGGTAAAAAATCCAAATTGGCGGCTCAATGAGAGGTCAAAGGCAGTATCGAACCCCTTAGCCTTAACCTCCTTTAATAATGACGCGAATACCTTGATGCACCTAACCTTAGACTCCCTCCATAAATTTCTGTATTCATCTTTTTCAAATACGAATATCCAATCCACTAACGGATTGTTTCTAAGTAGCGCTTCTGTCCGACGATTGCATAAAAATCCTATATGGCAGCCCTCGACCTGACGTCCAATGGACTCAATCAGGGCGGTTGAAAATAATACATCTCCTATTCCAAAAGGATTAATAATTAATATGTATTTCAACACCTGCGACATAACTCGTGAATCCTTTCGCGTACGACTTTATATGCTTCTTCGATGGTAATATCGGCGACATTGGGTCTACTAATTATTGAATGTCCTGCGCCAAATGGCCCCCACCTTTTCGATGAACCGCCTTCCCTGCCTTCGCCGAAGAGCACAATCGTAGGCGTCCCAACCGCCGCTGCTATATGCACCGGACCAGAGTCATTCGAAATCAAAAATATACACCTCTTTAAAACCAAGCCCAATTCTTTTATAGAAAGTGCGCCAGTTAAGTCTAAGGCAGGATTTCTCATATTCGCTTTTACTTGGCTTATGATTTTCGCCTCTTGTGCCCCACCTATCAAAACTATCTTCACCGCGAATTCCTCTATGAGCCTGTCAGAAATTTGTGCGAATCTATCCGCTGGCCACATCTTATCGGGATTGCTCGTAGCAGGATGAAGGGCAACCAATAAATCCTCTGCTTTAACCGCGCTATCCCCAAGCGTATCTTTTATCGCTTCTTCAGTTGAGCAATCCAAAGGAAGATGTGGGGTTGCGTCATTAGTGAATGCCCCGATTAACCTAACGAGGTCTAAGTTATACTCCACCTCATGTTTTTCACAAAGATATTTTTTATCTTCCATCTTATGAGAAAGGAGAAATCCCCATTTTCTATCGTAACCGACTCTCACAGGGATGCCCGCTAAAAAAGTCAAAATATTAAAGTACTTGCTCGGATTAAATATCACAGCCAAATCATAACCCGACCGCTTTATCGCTCCAAAAAAATTAAGCGCCCGGCTAATGCTCCTATTAACTTCTACGACATCGAATTTAATTATAGAATCTACATAGGGGCTGCCTTCCACGACATCGGCTGAAGTAGGTTTAACCACAATTGTAATTTTGGCTTCAGGAAATGACTGTCTAACCGCTCGCATAGCAGGCGTAGTCAATAAAAGCTCTCCCATCCTATCCGTACGTATCAAAAGAATTTTTTTTGCGTCGTTCATAATCTCTATAAAAATAAAAATCTCCGATCAAGGGCTATCGAAGATTTCTAAAAATAATTAATCCCGAAATTATTTTGAAGAAATTTTTGCCGCCGCCAAACCCGCCATAGCCCAGAAAAGAACAGCGAGCGGAAGGGAATATAAATTAGTATCTACAAAACTATGCACGAGATAAGCTAAAATGCCACCGATGAGGCCTATTAAAGCAGCTTTTAAAAATTTATCATCGGATTTTATCAACTTAAGGATTGTACTTTTAAACAACGCTACAATAAACCAAAGAAAAATCGATAGGCCAAATATTCCTATCTCTGCCGCCATCTGTAAATAACAATTATGAGCATAGACGATTTCACCGTAATCGGGCGGCCTATATCTTCCAAAAACGCTCATAAAAGTGCCCAACCCGTGCCCAAAAAACGGCTTATCCATAAACATCCGCCAAGCTGTTCCCCAAATAATCATTCTATCATTAGTGGATACATCGGTGCTCAAAGTTGCAAAAGACTTTATTTGATTCTTAATCACGAGTGGCGAAAATAAAGCCAATATAATTAAAAAAAGAACCCCTAATAAAAATGCCTTTTTCCCATTAAATAGGCAAACAAAAAATAGCCCCAAAATAAAACCGAGCCACGCCCCTCTCGTCTGGGTAAGCAATAGACATCTTATTAAAATAATTGAAAGCACAATTAAAGGTAACCTTAACCTTCTATTTGTTACCTTCTGAATGATTAAACTAATGGATAGCGGAAGAATTGTGACCAAATAGCCCGCCAAATCATTAGGGAATTGGAATGTTGCTGTCACTTTGCTCGTGTAAAGCGGAAATTTGCGCATAAAATCGACTTTCATATACTGTTGATAAATACCATCTAAACCGACTATGGTAGAAGAAGCTAATAAAGCAATTAAAATATTACTTAACCGCTTCCGCGTATTTATAACTTCGGCCATCATAAAAAATATGATGACATACTCCATCGTCTTGCGGAAAAATGTCCGAGCGCTAATATCCGGCTGTTGCGTAGTAACGGTTACAGATAATATGCTTAAGATGACAAAGAAAAGAATGGGAATATTCAAATCGGTTTTTGGGAGTTTAAAAGAATGATTATTTGTGTTCTTGATAATCCAGGCGATGAAGCCTAATGTTGCACAAATTTCAACTATGGCCTTTGAGGCAGGTAGAAAAAATACTAGCGTATAAAGTGAGTACTCTATTATCCTTTCGCATAATGAATTTAATCTGTCTTTATCTATCTTCACTTCCAATATATCCCGCTTATCTCGCGGTACTCAACGCCGCTCTCTTTACAAATAGCCGTTATATCTTCTATCGTCTTTTTATCCGCAGATGGAATAGCGATAATGACCTCGTTTATCCCCTTCTCTTTAACTAAATTGGGGATATCTGCCCTTGCGCCTAAAACCGCAATCCCTTGAATCCTTCGTCCTAACTTCTCCAAATCATCATCGATGAATCCAATTGGGCGATAATTCAAGGTCTTATTTTTCCTTATTTCCCTCAAGAACGAATCTCCTGTATCGCCAGCGCCTACAATTAAAATCCTCCTTCCCTTGGTTTCAAAGGAGACGAACAGATGTTCTCGAAAAAGCCTAAAGGCGATCCTAACGCCGCACATCAAAATAAGTAGGACCATCGCATCCAATATGAAAATCATCCTCGAAAATCCTTGGAAACGAAATGCAGCTAAGAGGATTAACACGGAAACGACCGAGCCTATCATGATGCCTTTGGCGATGTTTAACAAATCGCTTAATCCTACATACCTCCAGATATTGCCATATACGCCTGAAATAAAAAATGCTATCAATTTTATAACTATAATTATAGCCAGCGATTTTGCAATGAGGCCAAAATTATAACTATCTATTACCCCTTCATAACGAATTACATAACTTGAGATATATGCGATACATATCAAACATAAATCGCACAATATCTCGAAGATAACCCTCTTGTATCTTATGAGGGCGTCAATTAGCGCCCACTCATCTTTATAATATGGCACTTCCTTATCCTTGATTTTCAAGAGTTGTCTCTTGGTCGGCACAGATTGGCCTAAGAATATTCCAAATGCGAAGAAAGATATTAGCAATAGAGCTATAATTATCGCGCTCACATAAATTTTTAGAAATAGCGAAGCTAAGGTAGCCAAACCAAAAAGGATGGAAATTACATATAGGGTTAAAACCGCCTTCTTCTCTGGCAAGCCTAAGAAAACTAGCCTATGTGATGTGTGGTCCCTTCCGCCTGCAGCGATGGACCTTCCATTGATTTTACGCGTTATTGTAACAAAAGCCGTATCGAATATCGGCACGGCAAGTGCTAATACAGGGGTAAGCAACACCATAAACAGATGGGAGGCCTGCTTCCAAGTTCCTTCTATGGTCAAGGACGACAATGTAAAACCTATAAACAGTGCTCCGCAATCGCCCATAAATATCTTTGCGGGATAAAAATTATACGGCAAAAATCCTAACGTCGCTCCAACTAAAATTAAAGATGCAGTAGCTACTTCATAATTTTTTAGCAATAGGGAACATACAAATAACGTAGTTGAGGCTATAGCGGCCACTCCGCAGGACAACCCATCCATATTATCTAAGAGGTTAAAAGAATTAGTAATTCCAACCACCCACAAAATAGTCAATGGAATTGCAATAACAGGGATGGGTATTATCTTTATGATTATCCCGAATGTAATAACTAACGATGCACATATAATCTGGCCTATTATCTTGGCCTGGGGACTTAGGCCCCTCAAATCATCTACGAGGCCCCAAATGAATATGGCGGTTGCACCTACCATTAATCCAATTGTCTCATTGGCTTTTGGCAAAAATAATATATATGGGATTAGAAAAGACAAATATATGGATACGCCGCCTAAAAGCGGTATTACCTGCTTATGCCAGCGGTCTTCCTTAGGCCTTGCGACAATTTCAAATCGAGAAGCAATAGATTTAATAAGTGGGGTTAATATTGCGGAAAGACAAAAAGGAATTAAAAAAATTATGAAATATTTCACGACCCGCCCTTGCCTTTTATGTAATTTATCACATCTTTAATGATGGCATTTAAATCTATGGAGGGATTAAATCCGATTAAATTACGAACTTTGGAAATATCCGGCACCCTTCTTTCCATATCCTCAAATCCCTCTTCATATGCCTTTTCATAAGGGATGTATATTATCTTCGAGCGACTGCGCGTTATCTCTACGACCTTCTTCGCTAAAGCCTCTATTGTAATCTCCTCTTGGCTACCAACATTGAAGACCTCCCCGCAGGCATTTGGATTGTCCATAAGCTTTATGAGCGCATCAACCGCATCCCTTACATGTAAAAAACATCTCGATTGTTTGCCGCTGCCGTAGACCGTCAAATCCCTTCCCTCTAACGCTTGGCTAGCAAATCGAGGTAAAACCATTCCGTATGCCTCGGTCTGCCGAGGGCCAACCGTATTAAATAACCTGACTATAACCGTAGGAAGGCCTTTTTCTTTCCAATATACATATGCGAGCATCTCGTCAACCGCCTTCGATGTAGAATAGCTCCATCTCGACTTCAAAGGAGAGCCCAAAATCCTATCCTCATCTTCCTTCAAAGGCCCATTGGCATTCTTGCCGTAAATTTCAGAGGTTGAAGTGATTAGTAGTTTCTTATGATAGCGATATGCCATCTCAAGAACTATCTCGCTTCCCCTGATGTTGGTAGTCAAAGATTCCAATGGATGCTTAACTATTAATTCAACTCCCACCGCTGCGGCAAGGTGAAATATCGCATCGCATCTTTCTGCCAATTTATCAACGAGATATTCATTTAATATGCTACCGATGGTCAATTGAAAATTCGAATCGCCTTTTAAGTGGCTGATATTTTCATACCTTCCAGTTGATAAGTCGTCGAGGGCGGTAACCTTATGCCCACCTGCTACTAATCTGTCGGCGAGGTGGGAACCTATAAATCCAGCTCCGCCTGTAATTAGATAGTGCATTTAAATCCTTATTTTCCTTAAAAAAGCGTATAAATAAATGGCGCAACAGTAGAACTCTGCGTAAAGATAATTAGAGCGCCTAACAAAACTAAAATCAGAACTATCGGCAACAGCCACCATTTCTTTCTATATCTTAAAAATTCCCAGAACTCCTTTAATAAGCCTAATCTGCTCATAGATTCCTCTTTTGTTTTTAAGTTAATATTATAATCCATTTCTTTACCTTTTGCAACATAAAGGCCTTAAGATGAAAACGCATCTTCATATAATCTTTTTATATCCTCGATTAAACGTTCTTTGGAAAATCTTCTACGAACCATCTCTCTACCGTTAAAGCCAAATTCGCATCTTTTCCCTGAATCTTCAATTAATTTTGCTAATCGTTGCGATAATCCTACTGCGTCACCAGAGGGTACCAAATAGCCATTTACTCCATCCTCAACCACATCAGCCACGCCCCCTACGCTTGTACCAACGACCGGCTTGCCAGCCGCAAGTGCCTCTATTAAACTAACGGGCGTGCCCTCATTAAGAGAAGTAAGGACAACTATATCTAAATCCGAATACACATTATCCATATCCTCCCGCCACCCACAAAAAATCACGTCTTTATCAAGACCTAAATTTTTTGTATGCCCTTCCAATGCTGGCCGTTCCCCTCCATCTCCAACGATTAAATACTTAATATTAAACTTATTATCCAGACAAGACGATAAGCGCTTGACCGCTTCGAGGAACATCCTATGATTTTTTACGGGGACTAATCTGCCGATAATCCCAACTAACGTAGCATCGTCTGCTAATTTCAATTGCCGCCTCAAGCGCCCATTATGAGAGACGATAGAAAATAGCCTTTC
>CAZUZR010000003.1:0-3289 GCA_964625025.1 uncultured Planctomycetia bacterium
ACGATAAATGGAAGGGCAATTGCGCCAAAAGGGATAAAAGTTTTTAACCCGGCATTTGATGTGACGCCTGCGAAGTTGATAACCGCGATTGTAACAGAACTAGGGATATTTAAACCAGATGAGATTAAAAGGATTAGGCGAAGCCGGACTTAGGCTACGAGGCCTTGGCGAAGTAGGATTAATAGAGCGGCTCGCTAAAAAGATAAAGGTAGATAAGACAGTGGTAAAAGGAATCGGCGACGACTGCGCCGTGATTAAGTTATCTAAGAAAAGGTATTTGCTTTTGACGATAGACATGTTAATTGAGGGCGTCCATTTTTCGAAGATCCGCCGTGGCGGAAAGCTCAAGGATGCAACGCCATCCTCCAAAAAGACGGCGGACGGCGTCCGCCAAGATTTATGGAGGACGCCATTTCAAATCGGGTGGAAATCACTAGCGTGTGGATTGAGCGATATCGCCTCGATGGGTGGAGTTGGAAAATACGCAGCGGTTTCTTTAGGATTGCCATCCAAGTGTTCTGTCCAATTTGTCGACGAAGTCTATAGAGGGATGAACTCCTTAGCAAAACGATTTGGCCTGAATATAATCGGCGGGGATACAAATTCCTCAAAGGCATTGGTCATCGATGTCGCGGTTTTAGGATTTGTTGAGCCGAATAAATTAACTCTGCGAAGCGGCGCAAAGGTGGGTGATATCATATGCGTCAGCGGCGCTTTGGGCGGGTCCTATAAAAGCGGAAGGCATCTTAAATTTATTCCGCGACTAAATGAAGCACGGGCGTTAGTTAAAAATTTTAAGATAAATTCGATGATAGATATATCCGACGGGCTATCGACAGATTTAAATCATATTGCGAAGGAAAGCAAAGTCGGTGCTTGCATCTATGAGGAGCTCGTGCCAGTTTCAAAGTATGCGAATTCTTTAGATGCCGCATTGAACGAAGGCGAGGATTTCGAATTATTGTTCACGGTGCCAATTACTGAGGCGCGACGACTTGCGTGGAAAAAACCTGCGGGCATTAATGTGCCGATAACGCAAATCGGAGAGGTCGTCGATGGGAAAATGGGCGTTAAGATAATAGAGAGGTCTGGCAATGTGAGGGAATTGAAAGCAAAAGGATATCAGCATTTTTAATGACAGTTGTCTCTAAGAGTGAAAGTGAAACCATAACTTTAGGAGAGAAGATTGCAAAGCAGCTTAAGCCCGGTGATTTAGTTGCGCTCTCGGGGGACTTAGGTGCTGGGAAGACCACGCTTGTAAAGGGAATCGCCAAAGGCCTTAAAGTCAAAAACTATAAATACGTTAATAGTCCCTCATTTGTCTTGGTGAAAGAATATAAGGGCAAGATTCCGCTATATCACTTTGACATATATCGCTTGGATAATTTGAAAGACATCGAAGATATCGGCTACGAGGATTATTTAGGAAGGCGCGGCGTGGTCGTTATAGAATGGGCAAAAAAGATGAGCAGAATATTGCCCAAAAAGCATCTAGACGTTGCGCTAAAAATAAAAGGCCCGAACGAAAGATCGATAAATATTTCAGGGACAGTCCCTAAGCCAAAGCGAAGGGTGTCCCCTATATAAGAATGAAGGGGACACCCTCCCGATTAGCACAGGGACTGTCCCTAACCCTTCGATGAAGATATTAGCGATTGACACCTCTAGCAAATTTTTATCCATCGCTTTAGCGGATGGCGAAAAGATAATTTCAAACCTTCATAGGGATTTGGAACAGCAGCATTGCGCCAAATTAATTCCGCTTATCGACGAATTATTAAAAAAATCGAAAGTTAAATTAAAAGATATAAATTTTTTAGCGATCTCAAAAGGGCCGGGCTCTTTTACGGGACTACGTATAGGCGCCGCTACTATAAAAGGACTCGCGCTCGCTACAAAAAAAAGAATAGTTGGCGTTCCATCGTTGGATATTTTGGCGTATAATGCTAAGGGCAGTCGGAAATTAATAATTCCGCTCGTCGACGCAAAGCGCGGAAATGTATATGCTTCAATCTATGCTTCCGACGGTGAGCGATTAAGACGCCATATGAAGTATTCGGTTTTGCCGGTTGGCGAATTATTAAGAGAAATCAAAGGTGACGCAATATTTTTAGGCGATGGAATAATTCCGTATCAAAAGACGATTGAGGATAATTTTAAATTTAGGGCGGAATTCGCTGAAGAAAAAAATTGGTATCCGAGGGCGACTTATGCCGCCAAACTAGCACTCGGGTTAATTAAAAAGAAAAGATTCGAAGGCCCGGATAAATTCACGCCCTTATATCTATATCCGAAGGATGTCCAATGCAGGAAAAAATTAAAGTAAGCCGACCTACCTGGACCGAAATAGATTTGGATGCGATATCGCATAATTACCGTGCGATAAAGGATCGCCTGAGACAGGGCACGAAGATTTTAGCGGTGGTCAAGGCCAATGCTTATGGGCATGGGATGGTTGAGGTATCCCGAAAATTGGCCAAAGGAGGTGCTTCATATTTAGGCGTTGCTTCCGTAGATGAGGCGGTTGCGCTTCGCGAGGCAAAGATAAAATTGCCGATTTTAATCCTAAGTTCTATTTTGTCAAAGGAGATCAAAGACGCAATAAATTATGGTCTTACCTTTACAATTTGCGATAAAGAGCTGTCAAAGGAGATAGACAAGGTTGCCCGCAAAGTAAATAAGCGCATCTTAGCGCACGTCAAAGTTGATACTGGAATGGGCAGGCTTGGCGTATGGCACGAGGAAGCTGATGAGTTAATCGAGCACGTTTCTGGACTTAAAAATATAATTTTGGAAGGCATATATACCCATTTTTCAAGCGCGGATGAAGAGAATACAGATTACACAATAGAGCAAATCAATAATTTTAAGGCCATAATCAAGGAGTTAGAGAAGAAAGGATTGAAAGTCCCATACATACATGCGGCAAACTCAGCGGGCGCTATTTTATTTAAGGATTCCCATTTTAATATGGTAAGGCCAGGCATTATGATTTACGGATTGCATCCGAATGAGGCGATATCAAAGACCGTTCGCCTAAAACCGGCACTTTCATTAAAGACTAGAATAATATTTTTGAAAAGGGCACCCAGCGGAAGGAGCATAAGTTATGGCAGGACTTATATAACAAATAAAGAGACGCAAATCGCAACTCTGCCCATCGGCTACGCCGATGGCTTAAACCGCGGGCTATCAAATAAAGGTGAGGTAATTGTAAGAAAAAAGCGCGTGCCAATAGTTGGCAGGATTTGTATGGACCATACGATGGTTGACGTTGGAGATATAAATG
>CAZUZR010000003.1:3389-26638 GCA_964625025.1 uncultured Planctomycetia bacterium
ATAGTTGGCAGGATTTGTATGGACCATACGATGGTTGACGTTGGAGATATAAATGGAATTAAGGTCGGCGATGAAGCAGTTTTAATCGGCGCACAAGGCAGCGAAAGGATAACCGCAGAGGATATTGCCCGCCTTTTGGATACCATTCCCTACGAAGTCGTCTGCTGGATTTCCTCCCGAGTGCCGCGAATGTATAAATAATAGGGGACGTCCCCTGCCAAAAAGCATAGGCGGGCAGGCATTTGGGGGCACCCTTTAATATTTGCTATTACTTTATCGGAAAAAGCGAATTCGTATTTTACGCTATTATAGGCCAAATACGAAATCTCTCAATAAAATTTGTGTTGAAAAATCGGTTTAGCACGTTATACTTAACGACAGGGTAGTGGTAAGTGCCACAAAAAACGAATTCGTATATTATATGTTAGAAGGTGAATAATTATGAAAAATATTATATTAATTGTTGTTATTTTGCTTTCCTTTTCTGCAAGGCTGTTTGCCTCTGAAGAAGACATAGTTCCCCCTTATGAAATAACCATTTCAGCAGATGCCGGAAAAGACTTCGGCGAAGTTGTTGTTAAAATAGAAACAAACAAAAATATTGAAAATTTAAAAATAACAAACATTGAATTGTATATCAATGGTAAGTAGGAAGTTGTCAACCGGTGCAAAAAATATAACCGGTTTTTAATAGATAGCGGTTAGGTTTCTTGGTTAAAGCCTTATACCGAATCCATTGAAGTAGGGATATTATAGGGGTATAATAAGATATTGTCTCAATTAAATCATATTGGCGGACTTATTTTTTGCACCGTGCGGTGGGTTTATTCCGAGCTTTTTTATTGAAAAAGTAGGAGAAGGGTATGAAAAAAATCATAGCTTTTGTTGTAACCAGGATATTTTTATTACAAGGATGTGCTACTACCGAAGGCATAAAGAAGTTTGAAGAACAAGGGTCAAAACAAGTTTTTGCTGCAAATTTCGAGAAGGTGTGGGAGGCTGCTCGTTTCGCCTGTAGTAAGAATGAATTGACCGTTAATGAAGCTAACAAAGATCAAGGCTATATTAGTGCAAGTGCACCCCTTAGGCTACAATCGTGGGGAGAACTTGTTGGGATTTGGGTAAGTAAGAAGACAGATAATTCCACTGAGGTTAAGGTGGTTAGTCGAAGAGTAGGGCCGGCATTGCTTTTTTGGTATAATTGGGAAAAACCAGTGCTTGAGGCTATAGATACTTATATAAAGTCACATCCATGATTTTATCAATTTTTTTAATGATTTGAGTATGCCAATCAAACCTATTAGTGTCAAGATTGTTATAAAATCCATTCTTTTAGCCGTTCCTTACGTGCGGTCCAAAAAAGGTCTGAAGGCAGACACTCTGGCGTAACCCCTATCCTACTACCATGCCCAAGTTAATCTTAATTGACAGGGGGTTATAAGAGTTATATAATTTATCTACATGCCAGCCACAAAGGCGTGGCAAATGAAAGTGTTTAAATAGATTCTTATCCGAACAACAACCTCAAAGGAATTATTTTTGGTGCAACTTAGAAAAACCATAAAATTACTCCTTCTTAGTATCCCATATCTGTTATTGTCCTTCATTCTTGTTGTATCGATTATTGCGCCCATCCTAGAGTATCAGAGACTAGAAGTATCGCGGAATCTTTATGAAATAACACATAAGATATGCAATCAGCTGCCAACGAGATGCTTATTTATTTTTACTTCTCCGATGGCACTATGTGCACGGTGTTTCTTTATCTATTTAGCAATGCTTGTTGTTGGTATTTTAATGTTCGTGTTTAAGAAAGTGTTTTTTAGTTGGAAAGTTGGGTTACTGCTAATGATTCCGTGCATTATAGATGGATCTACCCAATATCTTGGACAAAAACTGAGTAATAATGCATTAAGATCGGTTACCGGAGCGTTGGCCGGTGTTGGAGCGGGGGTGATTATTTTTCCGCTTTATTTTAAATTCGTTGATTTTGTTACCAGAAAGAGAGGATGATGAAGGTGGCAAAGTTTTTATGGCGTGGAGTATTTATAGCCTTATTTTTGTGTTCCATTTGTTCTGTTGGTTCCGCTGAAGAAAAGGTTATTTTGAAAGAGGGAACACCCGTAATGCTGCGATTAACGGAAGAAGTGAGTACAAAAACAAAAAATTTGAATGACTCAATTCATTTCGAAGTCGCAAAAGATGTCAAGGTAAACGGAAAGGTGGTGATTAAGGCGGGGACGCCCGCGGATGGAACCATCAGCGTATGTCAGAAACCGGATGTCCTGGGCCAGGAAGGAACAATTGCTTTCACCGTTAATTCCACCGTGACCGTTGATGGACAATGGTTGTCTCTTCGCGCAAATGTAACAAGAACCGGAGAGAATAAAATGCTGATATCAGCAGGCGCGGCATATGCGTGCTGCCCAGTATTCGGTCTGATAAAGGGTACTGGTGCATCTTTCCCTGTTGGATCAGAGACAAAGGCTTATACGGAGAATGACGTAACGGTGAAGGTAGATTAAAACAAAAAGGAGGGGATTATGAATAGCATTAAAAAGGTTATCGCGGTTGTTTTGATACCGGCATTTATTATCGCAACTACGCAATCGTATTGCTTTGCCGCGCCGGACTCTATAAATGTCAAAAATGGAACACCTGTTATACTACGGCTTACCGAAGAGGTAAGTAGTAAGACTAAAAATATGAATGAAAGCGTTGCTATGCAAGTTGCAAAGGATGTTATTATTGATGGCAAAGCAGTTGTTAAGGCCGGAACCCCTGCTATGGGTACAGTTAGTTGGGTGGAGAAGGCCGGGATGTTAGGCAAGGAAGGGAAAATACAAATTACAGTAGACTCGACAAAATCGGTTGATGGTCAGAGAATTCCGCTAAGAGCCTCTGTTACGCACATGGGGAAAAGCGAGACAGTTATGTCGGTTATTATGTCGATTCTATGCTGCATTTTGTTTTTGCTTGTTCCCGGAAAAGAAGCAAGCTTACCGATAGGAACCGAGGTTAAGGCTTATACAGATCAAGATCTTACGGTAGAAGTTCGGTAACTATTTCGCGTTAATATTATATCTTTCAGAATGGTTCGATTGAGTTACTACAAGATCTTTATATTGGGCTGGTTGATTACTAGCAAGAAAAGAGATAGTAAAATCTTTTAATACATCAACGCTTATTCTCTTAACAAAAGATGGGGCTGGGGGGTATCCTCCAGCCCCATCTTTGTAAAGATAAAACTTAATATCTATGTCCGCATGTTTATTGAAAAACTTTGATATGGCTCCTTCAATAGAATGTGGCTTCTTCGGAATGTCTATTATAAAAATATCAGGATATCCGTCATTATTGATATCTGTGAGATTGTTTTTCTCGTAAAATATACCGGTCGATATGATGCGCATACCGGGCTTGTTTTTGTATTCGCCTTTTTCATTGTCCAAAAAGTAAATATTTATAATACATTTTGTATTCGATAATAAAGTGCCGTAATGTTTATATCTAATTTCCATTTTTTCGGGGATACCATCATTATTGATATCGTAATATATACCGCTTATCCAAGAAGAGGCCCCTTCCTTTATAACCCTATCAGGCGTATCTGAAAACGAGCCGTTTTTATTTTGATAGTATATCGAATGCGTGTAAAATTCACCGTTATAATCTGAAGGCTCTTCAATGTTTGTAAAATCAGGCAATCCGTCATTATTCAGATCCGAAATAATAAATTTATTTTTCGAAAACGTGCTATCTATAACGCTATATCTTATACGGCTAGAATCATCATTAACACTGAAAACGCTGCTGATATCTTGTCCAGATATGCTTTCAAGACGACCATCGAGCATATCCCGTTGATTAAATCTAGATACACTCAGTGTTTTGTATCCGAATTCATGTAATAAAGCAAAGCGCTCATCCTTATCGCCTGCATATAATTTTATGCTGCCTGGCTCAATCGATACTCTATTTATGCACCCGCTATTTAACCTAATATCGATTTGATTTTCATCGCCAAGTCCGTTTTGTGCGAATATTAAGAAAGTAATTACGATGCATATAATTGTCAGCGATATTGTTATTGTTTTCATAAAAAGTTTACCAAGACAATATACAAATTATTACCGAAATAGTCTAAAACCAAGAATTCCTTTTTACCGTCAGCATTAATATCAATTGATTTAATCTCAGATACACTGCAAGGTAGTTTTACATCTACGCTATTATCTATCATTATCAAATTATTCCTCTTTTTCAAAATATTAATCTCAACAAGAGAGTTCTTTTTAAGCAAAAGCATATCCATTATTCCGTCATTGTTCATATCGTTAAATCTAACAAATCTCCTAGCACTATCTACTTCACCCGGCGAAGGCAAGACAAACGAGAAGCTTTTATTGAACTCAATACTTTTCTCGTAACCATTCTTTCCAATAATAGAATATGTTAAACTGAAGCTAATTTCCTTATTTGTGGCTATTTTAATAAGAGATTCTTTTGTCCCGAGCTTAAGAGTAGCTGTTGATGTTACGGTCTCATATTGTCCATCGCTATCTAGATCTATAATGTTATCTAGGCCAGGAAGAAATACGGTTTTAAATATGTATTTAGGAGACGAATCAAATTGGAGTGGCGCATGCGCAAGGTATATTTTAGTACTTATTATCGGCAACAAGGAATTATTACCTCGCAATGGGTATTCTATTTTTGATCCAACAATATCTAAAAAGCCATCTTTATTCATATCCATAAAACGCATTTCGTCAAAATCTCTTTGAACAAAAGAAATGTTTTGTTTTTCAAACCCTCCGTCATGTTTTTGTAGATACATTGTCATCGCATAGCTTTCGGCACCATCCGCCAAATGTATTATATCTAAAAAGCCATCTCCGTCTAAATCTTGAATCCAATAATTGCGTTGCTTGCTAATGGTCGGAAAGAATGACAGACCCTTTACGGCATTTTTTAAATTATCGCCGACCCTTGGCCAAGGACTAATGTTTAAGTCGGGATTGATAGAAGTCTCTGCGAATTGCACAAAAGTTAGTTTAAAAACAGCGGGTTTTTCTTGCCAAAGAATAGAAATTCCATTTTCTGAAGGAATTATAATATCATCAAGCCCATCGCCATTCATATCCACAACAAATGAATAGTTTTTTATATTTTTTTGTTTTTGAATAAACACTGGATGATTTTCTGGAATATTTAGATAATGTGGTCCTTCGACTGCACCATCATGACTTAATGAGAAATAAAAAAATCTGGTTTCGCCAAGACACAGCACGCTCTCCCTAGAGGTTTTATCAAGCCTAATCGGATTTACCGCCATAATTTTGTCTTTTAGTTTTATTGTATATGGTTTAAAAACGAGATCACGGCTTTGTGTAAAAATAGTTAATTTGTAGTCATCGGCCACTATTACATCCTTCAGCCCATTGCCTGCGAAATCACAATATGTTACATAAATTGGTTTGTATTTAACGTCCAAAGAAATGATTCTTATGTTATTAGAGTTGGATGCCGCAGGAGCTGCAACCGAGATAGGACTAAAAATTGATATAAAAAATAGGCCCAAAAAAGGGAGATGGTGCCATCCTATCATTCTATTTAAATTCCGAGTTCTTCATTGCAATAAGTGATATAACCGAGGTAATAAATATCCACAAAACAGAAATAATAAAACAATAATAGACTTTAGGGGCCCAAGTTATAGGGAATCCTTCAACCATATTACTTATTCTATCCAGCGGAAATTCTATATATGAGGAATAAATAAAATTTTCTATATGCAATTTTGTTTTAATACCCTCAAGCATTATGTAAGAACCGATTGCGATTGCAATAGCGCTAATGGTAGTTTGAGTAATCGTCGATATCATTATACCGAACGAGATGCCTGCGAATAAAACAATAGCAAGAGTAACGTAAGAGATTAAAAACAACGACCAGAATTGGTGTTGAGTTACGATTACCAGGCCATCTTCGCTTAAAGTGCCAAATCCAAAAAGCATAGAGCCTATTATAATCGCAGCAATCGCCGCTATGATCATTAAAAGCAGCAGAAACACGAAGCTTGAAATAAGCTTTGATAAAATGAACTGATTTTTTGAGCATCCGGACACTAATATGTTTCGTATGGTTCCGGAAGCTTTTTCTGAAGATATGGTGTTAGTAGCAAACATTAACAATATAAACGGTAATATAGTCGTTGAAAGGGTTTGTAGGGAAAACACAATAAAAGAGTAACCATTATTGGCGTTGTTAGTTCCTTCAATAAATTTTATTCCAAAGGATGATGCGATTACCGCTACTAACACAAATACTATATAGACATAAGTGGTCTTGTGCTTTATCATCTTAAAAATCTCGTTCAATGTTGCCTGTTTTAAATGGTTAATCATTGTCGGTTTCTTTGTATCGTTTCAATGTAGAATTCTTTTAAATTCTTTTTGCGAGGAATAAATTTAAAATCCTTAACCCAAGGTTTATCCATAAGAAACTTTTTGCATTCATCCGGTCTAATTGTTGTCACAATGCAAGATTGCGCGTCTTCTTTTAGTAGCTCGTGAAGCTTACCGTCACATAGAATAGATCCATTATTAATGATGGCGATTTTGTTACAAATAGACTCCACATCAAACACCTGATGACTTGATATTATAATTGTTTTTTGTTTATTTATAGAAAGATCTTGTAATAAGGCTAATATGATATGAATGCCTTCAGGATCAAGGCCATTTGTTGGTTCGTCCAATATAAGAATAGCCGGATCAGAAATAAGGGCAGAGGCAAGGGCTAATCTTTGTTTCATTCCCAGTGAATATCTTTTTACCAAATCATTTGCCCTATCTAAAAGAGAGACCATGTCTAGTAATCTGTCAATCTCGCTGTTTTTATGAACTCCCTTCAACCTCGCCATCAATGCCATGTTTTCTCTGCCGGTAAGATAGTCGTAAAAGCTTGGGTTTTCGAACAGAATGCCCATAGAATTTAGGATTTCTTTTCTATCTACGCATAAGTTCTTTTCGTCGATTGTTATGTAGCCTCGGCTTGGTTCTATCAAACCGGTAATCATGCTAAGTATCGTGCTCTTTCCGGCACCATTTGGCCCTAGCAGAGCAAATAGATCCCCGCGGCTTATGAGCAAATCAACGTCTTTTACGGCACACTTTGCTCCAAAACATTTAGTGACTTTCTTCAATTCAATCATATATTTGAATTATATCATACACTCTCGCATATTAGTAGGAGATACTAGCCAGTAGAGAAATATGGATGTGTCAAAGAGGAGACAGAGGAGGATGGTGCCGAAGGGTGCATTAAAATAGTATACGACCGGTGCAAAAATTATATACAGCATTCTAAAGCGTAGAGAAAAATGGTTTTTCAGTCAACAGCTTAGCTTTTTATGTCACTGATTGTTTTGTCAAGTCTCAGATAATCACAAAAAACAGATATTTAGACAGAGTTTTCCTGCCCCCAATATTATCGTTTGTAAAGCACTATTTTACTGCCGATAGTAATGCCTGATTAACCCTCCGAGTCTCGATTGGCATTTTATTTGCCCAGTAGTTTTATAGGTTCGGTATTCAAGCGGCATATTATCCATAGAGGAATGCGGCCGCGTGGAGTTGTAGTGCTTTACATATTCATTGATCAGGTATAACAGGTGCTGCTCTCCGAAAACGATAAAATGATTCAGGCAGACTTCGGCTTAAACCCGTGTTTTTTTAATTTCACCTTATTAAACATCCTCAAAGAGATAATCGGATTTATCCGTGATGCGGCGATTGTTTATTTTATTGGGGAGAGGATTGCTGATAATAAAAGATAAGGATTTAACACATTCGCGCTATTGATTTGTCGGAAAAAGCGAAGTTCATATATCATGTTATTACAGGTAAATTACGAAATCTTGCAATGATTTTTGTGCTTGAAATACGCCATTTATCCATTATAATAATAACAGGGTTGTACAAAATAACATAAACTACGACGCTCGTCTATTAATTGTTGGACACAAATGAGGATAATGATGAATCCATATCATGTTAAGGTTGCGGCAGAGGCTTTTGCGGCAGGTCTTTTCGCACAAGCTGGCTGCGATGTTCTAGTACAATACGGCGCTGACCAGCCACAATATGACTTAGTCGTTTCGAGGGGAAAGGTGATCAAAAAGGTTTCTGTTAAGGGAAGCCAAGAGGGGAAATGGGGACTGGCACAATCATACTTGAAGAACGCAGACTACGGGGCCGCAATTGATAGTTGGCTTTCGAACCAGGGAGAAAGCATCATTCTGTGCCTGGTTCAATTCAAAGGAATAAACCTGGGCGAATGCCCAAGAACCTACCTTGCAACCCCAAAAGAGATTGCTGAAAAGCTCAAAAATGAATGCAAAGGACGGGGTGCCACAATTCTCTATGAAGACCATGTGTGGACAGATCGTACCATAGGTGCGGGAACGCACGAGAAGCTCCCGGATTCATGGAGGTTCTCAATCGAGCGCTTGGAAGACCTAATGAAATGAGAATGTCCAACAACTCACTCCAGCGGATGGCTTACAGCCACCGCTGAGTTCAAACGGTTAAACGAATAACTATATGAAAAGGAAATTATTAATTTCAATCAGCATACTCGCGGTGCTAACAAGTCTTTGTTATGCGAGAATGATTGGCTGGGACAAAACCGAGAAACCTCCTGTTGAATTAGGTGAAGCATTAAAACTCGCAACCAATGAATTAACAAAGCAAGGATATGTAGATTTTTATTGCATTGGTGCTTCACTTG
The DNA here is from genome assembly GCA_964625025.1 of uncultured Planctomycetia bacterium. Lineage (GTDB taxonomy): Bacteria > Omnitrophota > Gorgyraeia > Pluralincolimonadales > CAZUZR01 > CAZUZR01. The sequence continues at coordinate 12,186 of CAZUZR010000003.1, forward strand.
CAAAAACTTTCTCCGATGGCGATTGGGAATTATATTTTTCATCAAAAGAAGGTAAAACGATCTGGGTAAATGTAGATTCCCATAAGAAAATAAAAATTAGCGATTCTGGGTTTGAACATTATTAAAAAAATCGTTTAACCAGTAAATCCACCTGACCGTATTCGCGCGTGGCGCGCGCTCATCCGGCAGGTGATTATAATGGTTAGCAAAAAAATAATATGTCTAAAGAAGAAATAATAAGATTGTTGTTTAGCCTACTAGGAGGAGGTATAGTTGTCGCTATCCTTAATTGGATACGCCTAAATAGAGCAGAATTAAGAGAAAGAAAGATTAATTTTTTGCGCTTAAAATTAGAAAAGTTGTATGGTCCTCTATATTATTTTGTCTGTCAATGTGAAAAATTATTCGAACTGAATAAAAGATGGGATAATGTATATTGCAAAGAATACATCGGAAAAAAATGGAGCAAAGATTATAATACTCAAGAAGCTATTTCTAAAGAGGCAGACTGTGTAATTGAATTGAGAAATACCTACATAGCCGAGGTTGAAAAGAATAGCGAAAATATAAAAGAAATTTTAAATAACAATTATCCCTATATTGACCATGATGATATAAATACATTTACTTTATTTTATGAACATTATATTAGGCGTAAGATCGAGTTAGATAATGAGAAGAAATTAAAGCCTCCTATTAAATGTTACCAAGATGTCGGAAATATTTCATTTCTTAGACCGGAATTTATAGCCAGAGTAAAAGAAAAGTTTACACAAAAGAAAAAAGAATTAGAAAAATTATGCGGAAATAAAATGGACTTTAAGATAAAAAAAATCATAGCCAGAGAAGGGCTTATTGTCATTGGTATTTTATTTATTGTTGGATTAAGTGAAATGATAGGATATCTTTCTTTTAGAAGGGGAGGAATTAATTTTTGGCTCCTGCCCGACCAGCCTCCTAATACAGCTATTTGGAAACAGATGAACGCAATATTTTTAATATGTGTGTATCCTTTCTATTTGATTATTAGATTCATCGTATGGGCAACTAAAACCTTAAAACAGAATATGCAAGAAAAAGAATTTAGCTAACAAAGCAATCTAGCTGACCTCGTAAAGCGTAGCTTCGCAGCGCCACGAGGCACGCTGATTTTTATGTTAAAAGAAAAATAAACAGATAAATAATTAAAGCCAGAAAGGAGGGAGCAAATGCTCAAAAAATTAGTTATTGCCATTACGCTTATTATTTGTCAGGTATCCTTTGTAAATGCTGCAACTATTCCTGATGAATCTGCAGCGAAAGAATTAGCAAATAAAGTAATGCAGCAAGTAGCCGCTGGTAATCTAGGCGCCGCCTTTAAAGAAATGAAACCCTACGTTGTTATATCTGAATCTGAATTTGATTCAGCAGTTTTACAATCAAAAGCGCAGAGAGAACAATATGGAACGCGATATGGGGCCGCGGTGAGCTATGAATTTGTCGATTCAAAAAAAGTAGGAACCTCCCTTTTGAGATTACGCTATTTAGAGAAAACTAATAGACATGCACTTCCATGGGTTTTTTATTTTTACAAGACTCCCGAAGGCTGGATCTTAAATACATTTAGTTGGAAAGACACTTTCCATGAGATGTTTAGCGAATAGTTAAGATAATCTTTTAACAATTCATTCCAGCGGACTGCGCCAGCCGCCCATATTAAAGGGCACAGCCGCTGAGTTCAAATGTTAGGAGGAAAAATGACTAATAAAAAAATAATATTCATATGCCTATCAATTTTACTGCTGAGCAATCCTGCTTATGCATATACTATTATTGCTACTGAAACAGCTCGTGGAGAGTATGAAAAAGGAAAATTTGTAAAGCTAAATAATGGGGAATTTAAATATCGTTTTGAAATCAATGAAGAAAAAGGCGAAGCCCAAATAACCGAATATGTCCGCCTAAAGGATAATTCTTTAGTTACCTATACAACAAGCTATATAATTAGCTATATTGACGATGGAACATCACTTAGTGGGAGCGCACTCTTGACCGACAAAAATAAAGCAAACCAAAAAGTCATTTGCCTAATTGGCAACCCCGGAACGCTTGCTACCGAAGTAATTATGATTGGTGAGACATGGTTTGAATACACCAAGGCATCATCGGGAAGATTCTATTTGGCTACAGGAATAATTCAAAAGGCATTAACGCCTACGGAAGACATTGAAAAACAGTTTCAAAATAGATAAAAACTCCTAACAAGGCAATCCAGCGGACTGTTACCCTCGCCCTTTCGGGCTCGGGCAACAGCCGCTGATTTTCTCGTTATACCCAAGAAAGATTATAAAATGACCGATATCCTGGAAGAAATCGCCAAGTTTCTATTCCGCTTTGTTTTCGAAATATTTCTTACTTGGACTGGTGAAATTGTGCTCTTCCTCATCACCTTTGGAAAACATAAGCCAAGATGGGATCTTTACACCAAAGAGTCCCCCAATCGGTTCGTAATTTTCACAGAAATTAGTCTCTGGATAGGCATGGCATTCTGGATCGCTGTAATTGCAGTGTCATATAAACTCTTAACAAGGGCATAAAAGAGAAAAAAGGTATAACCAATCAATCAACCCGACGCAGAATAGCGTCGGTTGGTTTTGCACAGGCTGATCGCTGCGCGGATTATTTCAATCGTTATACGAAAATGATTAGGCTCGTTGCCAAGAATTTTGAATGTTTCCCCATCGACAATCACGCAAACGATAGGCTTTCACCAATCATAGAAAAAATCAGCAAAATCGAACACCATGTGTCGATTGGCGACAAAAATAGCAACAGTTTCACCTCTGATTTTGACTCAAGGTTACAGAAGAAATTGACTGAGTTGGGTGGTGAAATCATCGATATCCCGATTGTTGATGATTTAGAGAAAAAATATGATTTCGCTCTTGACATTAACAATGACCGGGTCGTTGTAGAAATTGAGAAAACAAACCGTGAAAAAATTCTCTATGATCTGCTAAAATGTCACATATATCTAAAGAGCGGGGCTTCCCTTGTGATGTTGTTTCTTCCCAAAAACTACGCACACTCAAAAGGTATCTGGAATCTTTTCGAAACCGGCAAAATAAGGTATTCGCAATGTCTTAAATATGGATTTGGACACACATCATATTTTAAGAGCATCCTCCTCGTGGGCTACGAGATGTTTACTGGCGATAATGAGAAAGTTACCCCTAGTGTTAGAGCAAAATTAATTGCTAAAAATAAAAACGTATAACATCCCAATCCACCTGACCCTTCCCGCGCCCTATCGGGCTCAGTCGGGCAGGTGATTTTTGCGTTATCTATAAAAATAATTGAAAAATAAAACTTGACATATATGCCTAAATAAGGCATAATAATACATACGAATTATATGACGGAAGGAGATTGCGCATGAGGACGACATTAAACATAAAAGATGATTTAATCAAGAAGGCCTCTAAACTTACAGGCATAAAAGAGAAGACTAATCTGGTCAAATTAGGCTTAGAAGCGCTCATCGCGGTAGAAAGCAGAAAACGACTGGCTAAATTAGGCGGGACCGAAAGGAGTTTGAATAATATTCCGCGCAGGAGAATCAATTAATGATCCTTGTTGATACATCTGTGTGGGTTTCCCATCTGCGCGATGGCAGTTCTAAACTTGAACAGTTATTGAATGATGGAGACGTGCTTTGTCATCCATTTATCGTAGGGGAGCTTGCGTGCGGTAGTATTAAAAATAGAGGTGAGATACTATCTTTACTAAACGCGCTCCCTAGAGCTGATTATTTGGATGACGATGAGGTTTTACTGTTCATCGAAAAAAATAATCTAATGGGTAAGGAACTCGGTCTAATTGATATTCATCTTCTTGCATCCGCAGTACTAAGCGAAGCTACTCTGTGGACATTAGATACTAAATTAAAACATGAAGCCCATATACTGGGCATGTCTTATGAATATTAGTAGATAACATTTCACTCCAGCGGACCCTTCGACTCGCTTGGAGTGAAATCAGAGGGCTCGCTCAGCCGCTGAGTTCAAACGTTAGAATAAAATATAAAAATTGACAAAATAATGGTATAATTAATTTATGATTACCGAAAGCGAAAAAAGAACAATAAAAGAGATTTCAGAGAGATATTCCGTCAAACGGGTATTGCTCTTCGGCTCAAGTCTTATCTCCGGCAAGGAAAGCCGGGATATAGATTTAGCCGTGGAAGGGATATCTCCAAAAGACTTTTTCAGATACTACGGAGACCTCATGCTTGGGCTCTCAAGGCCGGTTGATGTAATAGACCTGTCGGAATCTTCCAAGTTTACCAAGTTGATCAGGCAAGAGGGGATACCGCTCTATGGCTGATTACAGGCTACGTATCGAAGCCGAATATGAAGCTATAGATAAAACAATATCTTCCTTACCTTCTTCGCCCTTAAGTAATCTCTCCCAATTGGAACTTGCCGGAGTAGCCGCATTATTGCATAATTTTTATAACGGCATAGAAAATATCATAAAACAGGTATTTTTGGCCGGAGGCCTTAAGATCCCGGAAGGGTCCTCTTGGCATCGCGATCTATTACTTAAAGCTATAAACGATAAAATCATCTCAGAACCATTAGGCGAGGAGCTCAAGCGTTTTCTTGCTTTTCGCCATTTCTTCAGCCACGCTTATTCCCTTGATTTACTACCTGAAAAGATCGAACCGCTAGTAGCGGATGCCTCTGATATATTCGATAAACTAAGAAAAGAAATAGCTAAAATAATATTCTAACAACTCACTCCAGCGGACCCTTCGACTCGCTTGGAGTGAAATCAGAGGGCTCGCTCAGGACCGCTGAGTTCAAACGTTAGGCGGAATAAATAAAATAATATGTTGTATATACAATTGTAATATGATATAATAACACCATGAAAGAATTGCGGTGGGATTTAAAGAAGAATGAGCGATTAAAAAGGATAAGAGGGGCTTCATTTGAAGATTTAATAAACTCTAAACTTATTAGCATTCTTGAACACCCCACCAGGAAAAATCAGAAGATAATGTTATTTGAGTTCAAAAAGTATATTTGGGTGGTTCCATTCGTAGAAGAAGAGGATTATTACTTCCTGAAAACACTATTTCCAAGCAGAAAATATACAAAACAAATAAAAGGAGAATAAAATGAAAAAAATCAAATTAACTTCAGAAGAGAGTAAAATAGAAAAAGACCTATTAGAAGAGGTCTACAAGTCAATTCCAAACAGTGAATATCGCGCCATATCAGAATCGATCGCGCGCAGAAAAAAAGACGCGGTATTGAATATCAGAGTCAATAGCAAGGATTTGAAATACATTAAACATAAAGCCAGAAAACTTGGTATAAAATATCAAACGTTTATTTCTGAGATAATTCACAAGGTAGCATTATAATAAAAGGCTAACAATTCACTCCAGCGGACTGTTCCAGCCGTCTTTTAGCACAAGGCACAGCCGCTGAGTTCAAACGTTGGGCGTGAGATTATGAAAATATTCGGTGGTTTCTTGTTGGTAGGGCTTGGTGTCATCGTCCTCATTTTCGGTGCTCGAAAGTTGCCTATCAAAGATGGGCCTCTTATTGATGCTATTTCACAGAAGCCTATCGGAGTGCAACTTATCCGGTGGGTCGTTGGCATTTTACTCATACTACTTGGGCTTGCCATTGTATTCGGTGGCATTTAGTGCCCAACAAGTCGTTCCAGCGGACGCCGCCACGCACACTTCGCGTGTCGGCACCGCTGAACTCTTTCGTTATGAGGAAAAATAAAATATTTAAAATAATTCTCATTTTACTTGTCCCAATACTTACCATTTTATATGGATGTGGAGATTACTTTGGTTTTTGGGATGTATTATCAGGACGAACAAATGCTCTAACATCTTATAATCGCTTATCAAGTACAAAGGGATACCCAGAAATATATATTAAAGATTCAAATAAAGAATTTCCGAAATTATACAAATTTTTAATAAAACATATCCAAGAACCTTCAATACAAAATTTAAATAAACAAGGTTTAATGCCTAAAGCTATTGTTCGACTTGGAGGAACCATGGGTCACGAATTGAAGAAACAAATGCCCCCTGATTATCCAGATGTACGTTTTGTTTCCGATACACTTCCAATCCTTTTCATTTATGAATATACACGTGAAAAAGATAACGCAATTCGCGCTTGTAGCTTAGGCGATTTGAAAAATTTAATTGAAAAGTTAAGAAATAGAGAAAATTTTCTTGTTTTAACCTTACTTTTGGGTCTATTGTCAATAATAGTTGCCGTATTAGAAATTAAAGAAAAAAGCTCATAACAATTCACTCCAGCGGACTATTCCCGCCGCCTTTTAGCATAAGGTACAGCCGCTGAGTTCTAACGTTAGATAGAATAAATCAAAATGGATAAAAAAATTTGGACGTCAGAAGCACTGCTGCTTGCCGTTACTCCATTGATTGGGTATATTTTGGCATTTCGCTTTGAATCCGGTTATGCAGAAGCCGTTGGAATTCCAGAATATTTAATAACAATTTCCCTTACTCAAGTTATAAATGTAACATTAAATATTTTATTTTCATTTTTTAGCTTACTCGTCATTTGGAATTTCTTTTACATGTTTTTTCCTATAGATAAACTCCCCGGATCAATCAGACAATCTATATCCACCGTTCTACCTAGTATATTACTTTGCAGCGTTTACCTGTTTATATTTGGTGCAAAGTCGAAAGAATGGATTTGGTTATTGCCAGTCGTATTTTTCTTTATTATTTTAGTGTTTATTTTGCCCTTATTTACTCAATCAAAAGAAAAGGGATATGCTGAAAAGTTAGAAAAACAGATGAAAGAAGAAGCTAAGGTTAGTAGCCTTTTTGGTAAAATTCACTCCTATATCGGAAGAGAAGGCTATTATTTGTTTTTTGTATTGTTATTTTTTATTATATTCGCAAGCGCTTTAGGAAGGTCTGCAGCTTTAAATCAAAAATATATCTATTATTACGAAAATAATCCAAATAAAATACTATTGCGCTCATACGGAGATATATTAATTAGCGCAAATTATGATCCCGAAACAAAACATATAAAAAATGAATTATTCATTCAGAAAATATCTGACACAACTTCTTTGTGTTTGATCAAAAAGAAGATTGAAGGATTGAAATTAGAAGAAATAAATTAATATCTAACATTTCACTTCAGCGGACTGCGCCAGCCGTCCTTTTAGCAGGGCACAGCCGCTGAGTTCAAACGTTATACCGACTGGATAAAAGATGAACCTTAAAAGAGCACAGCTGATTGCAAAAATAATAGCTATTCTTATCCTTATATCAGTATTACGCTCGTGGAAGATGATCTTACTTCCTTTATCACTGTTCCAATCCTTTTCTTGGCTCACCCTGCTGACCGTGGCTATGAATTTTCCAGCATGGTTGTTATGTCTTTTTGGTAGCATTGGTATTCTGTTGAATAAGAAATGGGGATATTATACATTGTACTGTGCAACCCTCTTTTCGATTTTTGCATGTATCTCGTATATTCCATTCATTATTTATATATTACCTAAATCAATCATTGGTGTTATGGTATTGTCAAGTGTTAACGTAGTTATTACGCTTATATTAGTGTGGCTGCAACTAATCATCTTTCACAAGAAAATTATGAAAACAGTATAACATTTCACTCCAGCGGACTGCGCCAGCCGTCCTGTTCTAAAGGCACAGCCGCTGAGTTCAAATGTTATGTTTAAAATTATATAAACCAAAAGGAGAACTAAAATGACAGCCCCGCAAAAAACTATTTACATCAATTTCTTTGAAGAAATTAATCCTCAGCGTGTTTTCCCTTTTATCAATTTTTGTACTCAAATTATTCAGCAACATCGTCCAGATATTCTTCAAATTAATATTGCCTCGCCAGGTGGTAATGTTGCTGTCGGTATGATTCTTCATAATTATCTGAAATCCCTCCATTGTAAACTCATCATGCATAATATTGGTTCTGTTGATTCAATTGCTACAATCATTTTCTTAGCAGGTGAAGAACGATACGCCAATGCTAATTCGTCTTTTCTATTCCACGGCATTGTAACTAATTTCCCAGCCCAAACATCTATGACGATGTTCCAGTTAAAAGAACGCCTAAGCGGTCTGGAAGTTGACCAAAACAAAATTTCTAATACGATTACAGAACTCACAAAAATCTCCAAATCCGAACTTGATAATTTGTTCCTGCAAGGGGAAGTAAAATCCCCTGAATTTGCTCTTGAAAAAGGATTCATCCATGAAATAAAAGAAATGAAACTCCCGAAAGATGCAATCGTTTTCAGTTTTGCATGAAATTCCTTGTGTGTAATGTGATGGATTAATGTATCCTGTTTCACGCATCCATTGTAGAGTAATACCAATGTTCATAAAAATACCTCCAAACATAACAAAGCATTCAAGGCGATGGTGTTCCACCACGCCTTAATTTTGTCGTTAGAGCTAAAAAATAAATTAAGATTAATAAATGAAAATAACGAATGAATGGATCAAAAGTCAAGTCGAAACCTTATGGAACCAAATCCCCTTCAAATTTAAGGAAGAAAGTGACTTTTTTGTCGATGTCGATAGTTTTAATAACATTTCGACATATAAAGACAAGATAGTTTTTTTGATGAGAAGATATAATCTCCCATACGAAAATGTTAATATTTATATGCATTCTGGTTTAGATAAACCTGGTTTTGTCCAGCTACAAAAGCATTTTGATACGGAAAAAGTAGAGCTAACACCGGGACAACAGATAATATCTATACAAAATGATGGAACATATTTAATATCGGATTATAATAATCCAACAGGACCGATAGTTATAAAAGTCAATAATCCACCATCGTTAATAAGTCAAAGTATTTCAATATTTTTAAATCAAGATTTTTTATATTCAAAGGAGATAATGGGCGCAATAATTGCTCATGAAATATCTCATGTATATTTATATTTCAATAGATTACAACAATTTAATTCAAGCAACGAAATAAATAATGATGAAGAGGAGCTACGCACAGATATTACTGCTTTTGCGATAGGCCTTGGTGCTCTCATGTTGAGGGGATGTAAACCAGATATCAGAACATACCATAGATCTGATAAAATCATTAAAACCTCAACAAAAATAGGATATTTGCCCATTGAGCAAATGAATTTCGTTCATAATCTTATTGTTGCAAAAATCAAAGCTCTAACAACGCGCTGCACCTGACTGTTACCCGCCGCCTTTCGGCGCCGGCTACCAGCAGGTGAGCTTGAATGTTAGATTGGAGAACGATACTTCATGAAACGAATTCACTTTGAAATCTTTCTCATCCTCCTCTTTTGGTCTGTGCTGCTTCCCTCTGCATTCGCATCCAGGATCGGGATGTCGCAAAGGCAGGCATGGACAGATTCCGATGTCCTGATTATCAAAGGTTTGGTTAGTCGTGCCCGCCATGATGGTCAAACGGCGTATTATGAGATTCAGGTTTCGGGCGTTCTTAAGCCCCAAGGAGGTACAATTCCCAAGAACATTACGATTGTGGACCCTCATTACATGTCGACAGCCATGGTTCGCCTGAAGGAAGAAGAAACCGTTGTTCTTTTCGCGAAGAAGGGGTCAGACGAATACTACTGGTCATGCGGCGAACTTCATCTTGATGCGCCTTCGGGTGCGGAGAAGTTTGGCGGGCTCAGCCTTTTTCTGAAATTAATGTCCATAAGTGATAAAACCAATCAGCGCCAACAATGCCTGGCTTCATGGGACGATAAGTTGTCTGATCCAGAGAAAGAAGCGATACTTGATGTGATGTGGGAAACACGATGTTCAGACTACACTGATTTGCTGATAGACATCGCAAAAGGTCAAGATTCTCCACGGCTACGCTCATGGGCGATAACGATCCTTGCCTACGTGGACAAGAGCGAGCGTTCTGAAGAACTTGTCGGCTTGCTTGATGATCCCGATTATGACGTGAAGAGACAACTGATGCTGTTCTTCGGAGCACACAAGGTAAAGGCCGCCGTACCAAAAATTGAGAAGTTGTTGAGGGAGGACATTAAGGCTCCATCTGAATCACAAGCCGATGCGCTCAGGAACATAGCCAGAGAAGCATTGGATAAGATCACGGGGAAAAATACGAGCCCCTACTGGAAATATTGATTAGGCAATCCAACAACCGGGTCCACCTGATTGTCGGCCTGCGACCGCCAACAGGTGACCCGCCACATGATCATATGGTCAATGATTAAGAACAAGCAGTTTGGCGTATTGCTTTAATCAATTTGCCGATCTACCCTCCCATAAGAATGGGAGGGTAGATAGTTGAAAGAAATTCCTGCCGTTTTTCGTCTATCATAATATGAATACCCAAACTCTAAACAAACATTACCCTTGACATATGTCATCTCAAACCGTAAAAGTAGCGGTAAGCCTGCCGAAGGGAAGGTTTAAGACGCTGGAATATATAAGGCATAAACTAAAGATATCCCGCAGCGCGCTAGTAGACGAAGCTTTGCGCTTCTGGCTGGACTCTAAAAGGAAAGAAAAGCTCATAGAAAGATATGAGAAGGGCTACACGGAAAAGCCGGAGAAGATAAAGAGTATTAAGGAACTTCACGCAGCCCAATTTGCCGTTTTAAATAAGGAGGAATGGAAATGAAGCGTGGGGAGGTCTGGTGGGCCGAACTGCCCAAGCCCTCCGGCAGAGGGCCGGTAATTTTGCTTTCACGTAACGAGGCGTATAGGATCCGTATTAAAAGAACGGATCTGCGCTCTGGCTGCGAGTAAGGTCGAGGCAATCGATAGCGCTGTAAAATTCGCCCTTGACCTGGAATGATTGGTTATAAGTAGTTATATATTAGTATTAATTGTTACATTAAATGTAATATTTAATTGACAAATAAATGTAATTATGATATGCTTTAAGCGGAGGTGAAAAAGATGATCACTGTAAAGGAAAATACCACATTGGTAGGAATCTCGGAACTTAGGACGAATTTCAAAAGGGTAATGGAACTTTTGGGTACATCTGTGGTCCTTCTGGAGCGCAGGAATAAGCCCGTTGCAGCGATAGTACCGCTGGACAAGTTTGAAGAGATGGAAAAGGCGCTTGAGCAGATTGAAGATCTTGGGCTTGGGTATCTGGCGGCTGAAAGAGAAGCCAGGAGCAAAGCCTCTGACTACATCAAACTGGAAGAGGCGGAGCGTAAGGCGAAGAAGAAATGAGCCAGTCCTGGGAAATCAGGATACACAGGCTTGTCATAGAAGAGGATTTCAAGTCCATAGACGCCAAGGACAGGGCATTTATCCTGAGTCAGATACGAAAGAAATTATCTTCGAGTCCGAAAACATACGGCAAACCCTTGTCGGGCGCATTCAAACACTATTGGAAATTGAGAGCGGGGGATTATCGTGTCATCTATAGAATAATTAAAGAAGAAATTTTGGTTTTAGTTATAAAAGTTGGCGCCAGACGGGATGAGAAAGTATATAAGGAATTGGTATTTAGGCTTAAGAAAATATAATACTGCATTTGACATGCCTTTTTAATATGATATAATTAAGGTTTATATAAGGAGAAACAAATGTTACGGAGCGAAAGGGTTAAAAAGGGTTTGGAGAGGATGCCCCATAGGGCGCTGCTCTATGCGACGGGGCTTTCAAAGGCAGAGTTAGGAAAGCCGTTTATCGGCATCGCCTCGAGTTTTACCGATCTTATTCCGGGGCACACACATATGAGAACCCTTGAAAGGAAAATAGAACACGGCATCTATTCTGGTGGAGGCACCGCGTTTCTGTTTGGCATCCCCGGAATTTGCGATGGGATTGCGATGGGACATGAGGGGATGCGATGTTCTCTACCTTCGCGGGAGTTAATAGCAGATATAATCGAGATGGTTGTTACAGCCCATGCCCTTGACGGATTAGTTTGCCTTACTAACTGCGATAAGATTACCCCGGGAATGATTATGGCGTTAGGCAGGCTTGATATTCCCGGGATTGTGGTTACGGCGGGACCTATGATTTCCGGGCGCTCAAAGATGCGACGACTTTCTTTGGTCAAAGATACATTTGAAGCGGTTGGCAGGTATAAGGCGGGCGAGATTACAAAAGAGGAACTGGACGAGTTGGAATGTAATGCTTGTCCGGGCCCTGGTTCTTGCCAGGGGCTTTATACTGCAAATACGATGAACTGTATGTCAGAGGTGCTGGGGCTTTCATTGCCCGGTGGCGGAACTGCATTGGCAATTTCTGCGAAGCGCGAGAGGATTGCCTTTGAGAGCGGCGAGCGGGTCGTTGAGTTAGTTAAAAAAAATATTACGCCTCGAAAGATTTTAAGCAAAAAGGCGTTTGAAAATGCGATTTGCGTCGATATGGCGTTGGGCGGCTCAACGAATACAGTTTTACATTTGACTGCGATAGCAAATGAGGTTGGCATAAAATTGCCGCTTGAGTTATTTGACAAAATAGCCAAAGATACTCCACACATTTCTGATATCTTGCCAGGCGGAAATTATTTTATGGAGGACTTGGAATTCGCAGGCGGAATCCCCGCGGTCTTGAAGAGATTGAAGCCAAAGTTAAATAATTGTCCGACGGTGAGCGGCAAATCTATCTTTGAAATCGCAGATTCTGCCCGGATAGACGATGAAGATGTTATTCGGCCTCTTAACAGGCCTTATCATAAAGAGGGTGGAATCGCCCTCTTAAAGGGCAATCTCTGTCCGGATGGCGCGGTTGTCAAACAGACCGCAGTTCAGGAAAAGATGAAGCATTTCGTCGGTAAAGCAAGGACTTTTGATTCAGAAGAAGATGCGATGAAAAATATTATGTCGGGTAAAATTAAAAAGGGCGATTGCATCGTTATTCGATACGAGGGGCCAAAGGGCGGGCCGGGAATGCGAGAGATGTTATCGCCGACAGCCGCTATCGTCGGGATGGGGCTGGCTGATAAGGTTGCTCTTATAACCGACGGGAGATTTTCCGGCGGCACGCAGGGGCCCTGCATCGGGCACATTTCGCCAGAGGCCGCTGTTGGCGGTCCTATTGCAATCGTCAAAGATGGCGATTTAATTGAAATTGATATTCTGAAGAGGAAATTGGAATTGAAGATTTCGAAGGCTGAAATTGATAGAAGATTAAGAAGTTGGAAGGCGCCTCGCCCTAAAGTTACAAGGGGGTATTTGGCGCGTTATGCAAAATTAGTTACTTCCGCCAATACAGGCGCGATTTTAAAAAGCGAGTGAGCAAAATATGACTGCGAAAATGACAGGTGCACAAATTCTGGTTGAATCGCTTAAGGTGGAAGGCGTCGAGGTTATCTTCGGCATCCCGGGCGGAGTGGTTTTGCCGCTTTTCGATGTGCTCTACGATGCGCCGATTAGATTTATCTTGACCCGACACGAGCAAGGGGCGGCGCATGCCGCTGATGGCTATGCCCGTGCGACGGGAAAGGTCGGAGTCTGCATTGCGACCTCTGGGCCGGGCGCTACAAATTTAGTTACGGGAATCGCGACAGCATATATGGATTCGATTCCTATCGTCGCTATCACAGGACAAGTTAAGACGTTCTTGATCGGCAATGATGCCTTTCAGGAAGCAGATGTTACAGGCGTTACGCGCCCGATTACGAAACATAATTATTTAGTGAAAGATATCAAGGACTTGGCGCGGATAATCAAAGAGGCATTTCATATTGCATCTACTGGGAGGCCGGGTCCTGTTTTGATAGATTTACCCGTCGATGTCTCAATGGCACAGACGGAATTTCATTATCCAAAGGATTTGCATATTCGCGGATATAAGCCGACTTATAATGGCCATCCGGGCCAGATTAAAAGGGCAGCGAAGGCGATTGCCGAGTCCAAGCGCCCTGTTATTTACGCAGGCGGTGGAGTTATACTTTCAGGAGGTTCGCATCTATTAAAGGAATTGGCGATTGTGATTCAGGCGCCAGTTACAACGACGTTGTTAGGATTGGGCTCTTTCCCCGAGACTCACGAATTATCTTTGGGCATGTTAGGTATGCATGGTACTGCCTATGCGAATTACGCCATACAGAATTCGGATTTGATTATTGCTATCGGCGCACGTTTCGACGACAGGGTTACCGGCAAATTGGATGAATTTGCACCTCACGCGAGGATAATTCATATCGATATTGACCCAGCGGCCATATCTAAGAATGTTAAGGTCGATATCCCAATCGTCGGCGATGTTAAAAATGTCTTGACCGAACTGTTGAAGATAATTCATAAGCCAGATACTAAAGAATGGCTTGAGAAGGTCAAACATTGGAGAGAAAAACATCCATTGGAATATAAGAACGACGACAAATTAAAACCCCAGTATGTCATCCAGCAAATTTATGAGGCGACAAAGGGAGAGGCGATTATCACGACCGATGTTGGGCAGAATCAGATGTGGGCT
>CAZUZR010000003.1:26648-30719 GCA_964625025.1 uncultured Planctomycetia bacterium
GTGGTACACTTATACGCGTCCTCGTTCTTTCGTTTCAAGCGGCGGATTAGGGACGATGGGATTTGGGCTGCCAGCGGCAATCGGCGCTAAGGTGGGTAAGCCCGAGAGCCAAGTCTTCGTTATCGCTGGCGATGGTTCAATTCAGATGAACATTCAGGAGCTGGCGACAGCGGTTGTCAATGGCATCCACGTTAAGGTTGCAATTTTGAATAATTCCTATTTAGGGATGGTTCGCCAATGGCAGGAATTGTTCTATAAGAAGAGATATTCGCATACGCGCCTTATCAATCCAGATTTCGTTAAGGTCGCAGAGGCATATGGCGCCGTTGGAATTAGAATTACAAAGAAGGAAGAAGTTCGTCCTGCAATTGAGAAGGCCTTGCATACGAAGAACGTCGTGGTTATGGATTTTGTCGTCGAGGAAGAAGAGAATGTCTTCCCGATGGTTCCGGCTGGCAAGGCGATAGACCAGATGATTGGGGTTATGGCGTAATTTCGTAACTCGTAACTCGTAACTCGTAACTCGTAACTCGTAACTAGTAACTAGTTACTTTATGGGCAAGTGAAAATAAAGAACTTTTATGATTTGGATGCTTGGGAAAAAGCGCATAAATTTGTTTTAGAAATCTATGAATTAACTAAGGAATTTCCCAGAGAAGAACTTTATGGGATGACAAGCCAGCTTCGTAGAGCCGCATCGTCAATTACAGCAAATATCGCGGAGGGATTTAGTAGATATCATTATAATGATAAGATAAGATTTTATCATAATGCCAGAGGTTCAGTTAGTGAAACACAAAATTTTTTATTTGTTGCTAGAGATTTGTCGTATTTATCAACTGAGGAATTCAAATCGGCATTTGATTTGAGTGCTGAAATTTCGAAGCTTATTAATGGGCTAATTCGTTCAATCGAAAACCAAAAATAAATTACGGATTACGAGTTACGAAAAATGAAACATACGATAGCGGTTTTAGTTGAAAATCATCCCGGAGTTTTAGCGCGCATATCGGGCTTGTTCTCCGCGAGAGGTTTTAATATAGATTCGCTCGCAGTCGGCGAAACCGAGGATCCGACCGTCTCGCGGATGACCATCGTCGTCGACGGCGATGAGCGGACCTTGGAGCAGGTTAAGAAACAGCTGAACAGGCTGATAGACGTCATTACGATTCAGGATTTGACCCAAAAGGAGTTTTTAGACCGAGAGTTGATTTTGATAAAGGTTAAGGTTACGCCTAAAGACCGCGCTCAGATTATAGAGATAGCCGAAACCTTAAAGGCGAATATCGCTGATGTTGGATTACATACGATTACAATAGAAGGGGTTGGCGAATCGGCTAAGATAGATACGATGATTGAATTGTTAAAGCCATTCGGAATTAAGGAGATGGTTCGCACTGGCAGGATTGCGATTGTAAAAGAATCAAAGGCGGAGGAAAAATAATGGCTAAGATTTATTACGATAGCGATGCGGATATCGCTCTATTGAAAAACAAAAAGATAGCGATTATTGGATATGGAATTCAGGGCCGCGGGCAGGCGTTATGTTTGCGCGATTGCGGCCTCGACGTCATTGTAAGCGAGCTCGAAGGCACACCTAATTACGAGCAGGCTAAAAGGGATGGTTTTAATCCCGTCCCTGCATCTGAAGGCGCTAAGCTTGCTGACATCATTCAGATTTTGACGCAGGACCATGTTCAGGCGAAGGTTTACAGGGAATCCATCAAACCGAATCTAAAGAAAGGAAAAGCATTGTGTTTTTCTCACGGTTTTAATATCCATTTTAGACAGATAAAACCACCCAAGGCCGTGGATGTATTTATGGTGGCACCTAAAGGTCCGGGTGCCTTGGTAAGAAAGATGTACGAAGAAGGCAAAGGCGTACCTGCCTTGGTAGCAGTATACCAGGATGCAACAGGAAATGCCTTAAAATTGGCATTGGCTTACGCTAAAGCTCTAGGAGCAACCCAAGCAGGAGTTATTGAAACGACGTTTAAAGAGGAGACAGAAACCGACCTTTTTGGTGAACAGACAGTCTTATGTGGTGGCGTAACCGAATTGATAAAAGCAGGGTTTGATACTTTAGTTGAAGCAGGTTACCAGCCGGAGATTGCTTATTTTGAGGTATTGCACGAGCTAAAACTCATTACGGACTTGATTCAACAGACGGGAATATCTGGTATGCGTCGGCGCGTTTCTAATACCGCTTGTTACGGAGACTTAACCAGGGGTAAAAGGATAATCACCGAGAAGACAAGGAAAGAGATGAAAAAAATTCTGAAGCAGATACAAAAGGGCAGATTCGCCAAGGAATGGATTAAAGAGAATGAAGCAGGCAGGCCTAATTTCAATAGATTGCTGAAAGAAGGCGATGAGCATCCCATAGAAAAAGTTGGGCAACAATTGCGCGAAATGATGCCGTGGATGAAGTAATAAAAAAATGATTACACGGATTAGTTGCGATTACACAGATTGCATGTGTGAATTCATCTGTGTAATCTAATTTTTAATCGGTGTAATCGTTATAATTTTTTAGGTGCTATCATGGAAAAGATAATTATCTTTGATACAACATTAAGAGACGGCGAGCAGTCTCCGGGCGCGAGCTTGGAGGCGAATGAGAAATTGGAGATCGCAAAACAACTCGTTCGATTGAACGTGGATATAATCGAGGCGGGATTTCCCATCTCTTCGCCAGGCGATTTCGAGGCGGTAAAATTAATTGCCCGAAGGATAAAAGGCCCGACTATTTGTGCGCTTGCAAGATGTTTAAAGGCAGATATTGATAGCGCGAAAAACGCATTGAAGTTGGCGAAAGCGAAGAGGATTCACGTCTTCTTAGCTACGTCTAAAATTCATATGAGATACAAATTAAGAAAAGCAGAAGATGAGATTATCAGGCTTGCGGTCGAGGGCGTTAAGTATGCGCGGCGTTTTACGGATGATGTGGAGTTTTCGCCGGAGGATGCATCGAGAAGCGAAGCGGAATTTCTATATCGCGTCATAGAGGCGGTAATCGAGGCGGGCGCAACCACGGTGAATATCCCGGATACAGTTGGATATGCGATACCTGAAGAATTTGGAGAGTTAATTTCCAGCATAAAGAACAACGTCCCAAATATCGAAAAGGCAATAGTGAGCGTCCATTGTCATAACGATTTGGGCCTTGCGGTTTCAAATTCATTAACAGCTATAAAAAATGGGGCGCGCCAAGTCGAATGCACGATAAATGGAATTGGAGAACGCGCGGGCAACGCATCATTAGAAGAGATAGTGATGTCCATTAAGACGAGGAATGACTTTTTTGGATTTTCGACCGATATCTTCACAGAAGAGATTTATAAGACGAGCAGGCTTGTCTCTAAATTGACGGGTTTAGTCGTTCAACCGAATAAAGCCATTGTTGGACAAAATGCGTTCGCGCATGAAGCAGGGATACATCAGGATGGGATATTGAAGAGGCGCACCACCTACGAGATTATGAAGCCCGAAGAAGTGGGCTTAAGTTCTAGCAGGCTAGTGTTAGGCAAACATTCCGGACGCCATGCGTTTAACGAGAGGCTAAAGAAGTTGGGATATTCGTTGGGGACATCAGAATTAAATAAGGCATTCGAGCGATTTAAGAGGTTGGCCGATAAGAAAAAATTTATTTACGATGAGGACTTAGAGACTATAGTCGAAGAAGAATTTGCTGAAGTTCCCAAGGCCTGGCGGCTTGAGCACATTCATACCGTCTCTGGCACACAGGCGGTTCCGACTGCGACGATAAAGTTGAAGTCCAAATCGGGCATATTCGAAGAAGCGGCTTCAGGCGACGGCCCTGTAGATGCGTCCTATAAGGCGATAGATAAAATAACGAAGACGAAAGGGGAACTTCTGGATTATTCTATTCAGGCGGTGACGAGAGGTAAAGATGCCTTGGGTGAGGTTACGCTCAGGGTTAGGTCAAAGGGCAAGGTTGCGATAGGGAAGGCAGCTTCGACGGATATCATCGAAGCGAGCGCTAAAGCATATCTTAATGCGATAAATAAAGCACAGATGGGCACAGATAGAAAACACAGATGAACACAG
>CAZUZR010000003.1:30729-45249 GCA_964625025.1 uncultured Planctomycetia bacterium
GGAAATAAGAGATTGAGAATTGAAACGTAAAGGAGACAGGCCTGCACCTCTTAGGTTATTTCAAAAGTAGACGTCGCCCTTTAGCATTTCTGGGCGACGAAACGTTTTCGGAGGAGATTTAAATGGCACCAGATATTGATGGAAAGACAAAGATTTTTGGGATAATAGGATATCCTGTTAAACATACATTTTCTCCCCATATTCATAATTTTGCTTTTAAGGCATTGAAGATAAATTCCATCTATGTGCCGTTCGAAGTAGCGCCTAAAGAGTTAGAGTATGCGCTTCATGGGCTCATCGCATTGGGCGTGTGTGGAGTTAATGTAACAATTCCACATAAAGAAGCTATAATTCCCTTATTAGATGAGATATCGCCTCAAGCAAAAGGGATAGGCGCGGTGAATGTGGTACTATTCAAAGATGGAAGGGCAACAGGGCACAATACCGATGGAGAAGGTTTTTTAGTCTCATTAAAGAAGGAAGTAAAGGTCGGCCCTAACAATAAGTCCATTTTAATTCTTGGGGCTGGCGGGGCTGCTAGGGCCTTAGTCTATGTTTTAGCGAGAGAAGGGGCAAAATCTATATCCTTCGTCGACGTGGTAGGCCATAGGGCAAAGGAATTATCACTTAAAGCAAATAAGGATTTTCCAAGATGCGAAACGAAATCCATCCCATATTTAAGCTCCCGAATAGATGAGGAAGTCCTAAATGCGGATATCTTGATTAACGCAACTCCCATAGGCATGAAGGTAGACGATCCCTGTATCGTAAGCCCGAATGCGTTACATAAGGATTTGGTCCTTTGTGATTTAATCTATAATCCACTTGAGACCAAACTTCTGAAGGAAGCGAGGAAAAGAGGGCTTAAGGCGACAAATGGGATTGGAATGCTTTTACATCAGGGTGCACTTTCGTTTGAATTGTTCACGAAAAAGGAAGCGCCCATTTCAGTTATGCGCGCTGCGTTAAGGAAAGAAAATCTCCGCCCGAGGCTAAATTAGCCAATCTTTATGGAGGGCGCCTAAAGGAGCAAGGTTAATTAGAAAATGGAGTTAGCTTATTTTTTTGCGTTCATATTTGGCTCAGTTGTCGGAAGCTTCTTAAACGTATGCATCTATAGAATGCCTCGCGGGGAATCCGTAATTTCTCCGTGGTCGCATTGCACGAATTGCCGCAGGTCGATTGCGTGGTATGACAATATACCGTTCGTAAGCTATCTAATTTTAAGCGGACGATGCAGGTTCTGCAAGGCAAAGATATCTTTCCGATATTTTATCGTCGAAGGATTGACCGCGGCGATCTTTGTTTTGCTTTTATGGAGGTTTAATTTTAGTTTAGATTTTTTGATTTATGCGGCTCTTTTGTCGGCCCTGATAGTAATATCATTTATCGATTTGGAGCACAGGATAATTCCTGATGAGTTGAGTGTTCGAGGCATAGTCGTCGGGTTAATTATAAGCGGCTTCTATCCGGCATTGCAGAATCAGACGTCGTGGAAATTCAGTCTGTTACATTCGCTTATGGGAATTTTACTCGGCGGCATTTCCATATATTTGATGGGGCTATTGGGAAATTTGATAATTTTTAAATTGATGAAAAAAGAATCCATTGACGGAGAAACTGAATCTACGGGCCTAGGGGATGTAAAGCTTTTAGCTATGATTGGAAGCTTCTTAGGATGGAAGCTAACCATTTTGACTTTTTTTCTTGCTCCTTTCTTTGGGACGATAGTGGGAATATATATTTTATTTTACAAGAAACGGCATCTCATTCCATACGGCCCGTTTTTGTCGTTAGCCGCGGCCATTTCAATATTTTGTGGAGATAGAATTTTAAGTTTTATATTTCCTATTTATTAAAAATTTACCTCTTACGGAAGGAGGGTAAAAGAGATGTTACGATATTTAACCGCTGGAGAATCGCACGGCAGATGTTTAGTTGCGATATTGGAAGGCCTGCCCGCAGGGTTGAAGGTTGATGAGGAGACAGTAAATCTCGATTTAAAGCGAAGGCAACTTAGCATAGGGCGGGGCCTAAGGATGGCGATAGAATATGATGCTGTTCAAATCCTTTCGGGGTTGCGCAAGGGAACAACCATAGGCAGCCCCATCGCTTTGTTAATAGAGAATAAAGACGCTTCTATAAATTCCTTGCCATCCATCACTCGCCCAAGGCCAGGGCACGCTGACCTTGCCGGCGCGATTAAATATGATAGAAATGATATCCGCGATATACTGGAAAGGGCAAGTGCGCGCGAGACAGCGATACGCGTCGCCTTGGGCGGAGTCTGTAAAATTTTGCTCGATGAATTCGGCATAGAGATTTTAAGCCACGTCGTAGAATTGGGCGGCATCAAGGCAGATGTCGAAGGCCTAGATTACGAGGAGATAAAAAAGCTGACCTTAAAGTCCCCCCTTAATTGCGCGGATAGAAAGGCAGAAAAAGCGATGATTAAAAAGATAGAATCCACAAGCAAAGGTGGAGATACGCTAGGCGGCGTTTGCGAGATAATTGCCGTTGGCGTTCCAGTAGGCTTAGGAAGTTATGCCCACTCTGACAGACGAATTGATGCGAGAATTGCAGGGGCTTTAATGTCGATTCAAGCGATAAAAGGCGTTGAAATAGGGCTTGGGTTTCGCAGTGCCAGGCTTTTAGGTTCCCAAGTTCACGACGAGATAACATATGAAAGAAAGAGCGGTTTTTCACGCAGGACGAATAATGCTGGCGGGATAGAGGGCGGAATCACAAACGGCCAGCCCATCGTCGTGAGGGTCGCCATGAAACCAATCGCAACTTTAGGAAAGCCCTTAGCCTCCGTTGATATTAAGACAAAGCAAAATATAAAAGCGGTAGTGGAGCGACACGATATCTGTGCTGTTGCAGCCGCTGGAATTGTGGGCGAGGCGGTGCTTGCATTTGAACTCGCAGATGCCATGACCGAGAAATTCGGCGGCGACAGCTTATCCGAAATGAAGCGAAATTATGCAGGTTATATTAAACAGGTTAGTTCTTTCTAATGTCATATAGCAAAATATGTCGATTTTTGTCTTCGCCGCACCGCTCGAAAAACCCCAGCGAGGTTTTTCTCGTTCGGTGCATCTGCTCGCTCTGCCTTAAGGTTAAATTGTAGGCAACCTTGCCCGCTCGCATCTGCAACGTGCGGCTGGAAGACAAAAATCTTTATTTTGCTATAATATCTTTGAAATTTAATGTCTAGGCGCAAGAGCCGATTTATGACACAGCCACTTTATTACCTTAAGCGAGTAATAAAGAAAGGACACAAGCTTAGACTTAAATTTCAAAGTAAATATTATAATTGCGTAGGCTTGGTTTCTTAAGCGGGACGTTTTCATCCGAAGCGAGCTAAGGTGTCCCCACAGATGAAGACTTAAGGGACGAGCGAGGATGAAGCTAAAGTGAGATTTTCCCGCTGGGGAAAATCGAACGTTCCCGCAAGAAAACAAGCCGAAGCAATGATATAATTTATTGAGAATTAATATGAAGAACATAATTTTAGTCGGGTTTATGGGCACGGGTAAGACCGCGGTCGGCAAAGAGCTCGCGAAAAGGCTTAAGATGAAATTCGTCGATATGGACGATATCATTGAAGGGCGCGAGGGCATGAAGATATCCAAAGTCTTCGCCGAGAAAGGCGAGCCATATTTTAGAAGCATTGAAAAGAAGGTTGCGAAGGAAATTTCTAAACAGGCGAATCTCGTCATCGCTGCCGGCGGCGGCGCAGTAATCGATGAGGAGAATGTAAGGGTTTTAAAATCGAGCGGCACTATGATTTGTTTAACAGCAAGCCCCGAGGTAATTTTGGAAAGGACAAAGGGCTATGCCAATCGGCCCCTCTTAAATGTATCAGACCCAAAGGCAAAAATTTCAGAATTATTGGCGAAGCGCGCAGCATATTACGCTCGTGCCGACCGCCAAGTAGACACAACTGCTCTAACCGTTCATGATGTCGTTCAAAAGATATTATCCGTTATTGCGTTATAGCGTTCAAACGCAAAAACGAACATTATTTAATTTACGAGGTAAAATAGTGACCGACTTAGAATATCTCATATTATTAAATATGTTGCCCGATATAGGGATAATTAGGGTTAAGAATCTCCTTGAGCGATTTGGCAGCCTCAAGAATATATTTACTGCAACGCAGGCAGAATTAGAAGAAGTAGAGGATATTGGGCCCAAGATCGCAAGTAGCATTTTAAAGAGCGAAAGGGAAAAAGAACTCAAGCGAGAGATAGAACTAATTAGTAGATACGATGTAAGCGTTATTTCATATCTGGATAAGGAATATCCCGACAATTTAAGACAAATTTACGACCCGCCTATAATATTATATGTAAAAGGAAATATTCAGCCCGAGGATAAATTCGCAATAGCAATCGTTGGCTCTCGCATTGCGAGTCATTATGGAATCGCTACAGCAGAGCGGTTAGGCTACGAACTCGCAAGCAGAGGATTTATTATAATCTCTGGTTTAGCAAGAGGCATAGATGCGGCGGGACATCGCGGCGCTTTAAAGGCAAAAGGCAGAACGTTCGCAGTCTTGGGAAGCGGTTTGACAGATATCTATCCTCCCGAACATACGGGATTGGCAGATGAAATAGCGAAAAATGGCGCGGTACTTTCGGAATTTCCAATGAAGGTCGCGCCATTAAAAGATAATTTTCCGCGGAGGAATAGAATTATAAGCGGGCTTTCGCTTGGCGTTATCGTAGTCGAGGCCGCCAAAAATTCAGGAGCCCTTATTACGGCGGATTTCGCATTGGAGCAGGGAAGGGAATTATACGCAGTTCCTGGGCAAGCGCGAGTCGCGACTTCTTACGGCACAAATATGTTAATTCGCCAGGGCGCAAAACTGGTTGAGACAGCGGATGATATCATAGAAGAATTAGAGGACATTATAAAAGGACATTTAAGGACCGAAGAAATGCTGGAAACCAAGGATGGAACTCAAATGTCCGGCTCCTTAGCGATACTTAAGTTAAGCGAATCTGAGCAAAAAGTCTTCGAAGCTGTAAAGGGCGAGCCGACATTTATTGACGATATAATAGACACAGCGGGTTTATCTACAAGTGAAATCTTAAATTGTCTGACAAAACTAGAATTGAAAGGCATTATTGAACAACTCCCTGGAAAATCGTATGTCAGGAAGGGATAGAGATGCTGATAGTCGTAAATGGCAAGGGTAGACAAGTTGAGGGTGACATAACGATTTCCCAGCTTCTTTCCGATTTAAGCGTCGATGCCAAAAATGTTGCTGTGGAGTTAAACTTAAGAATTTTGAATAAATCCGAATACGGATTGGTTAAGTTGAAGGAAAACGACCAAGTGGAGATCATCCACCCTGTGGGCGGTGGGAATGAAAATAGGAACTTCGCTCTTTCTACGAAAGGGCTAGACGAAGAGACACTACGAAGCAAGAAAGGATAGATAGAGTGAAAAAGTCGCTTGTCATAGTTGAATCACCAGCGAAGTCCAAGACGATACATAAGTTTTTAGGCGAGGATTACGTCGTCCGTTCCTCTATGGGGCATCTCATCGATTTGCCTACGAAGAAGATGGGCGTGGACATAAAGACAGGGTTTAAACCTGAGTATGTTGTGATACCGGGGAAGAAGAAGATATTAGGCGATTTAAAAAAAGAGGCAAAAGACAAAGATGTGATTTATCTCGCAACCGACCCAGATAGAGAGGGCGAGGCGATTGGCTGGCATCTAGCGAATCATATTGGTAAGGACAAAGAAATCTTACGTGTAATTTTTCAAGAGATAACAAAGAAGGCAGTGGAAGAGGCGTTTAAGAATCCAAGCCATATAGATTTAAATTTAGTGAATGCACAACAAGCCCGTCGAATTTTAGATAGGATAGTCGGATATTCATTAAGTCCCCTTTTATGGAAGAAGGTCAGCAGAGGTTTAAGCGCCGGCAGGGTTCAATCGGTTGCGGTTAGGCTAATCGTCGATAGAGAAAAACAGATACAGGCATTTATCCCTCAGGAATACTGGGAGATAGAAGCGGAACTTAAGAAAGTCCACAGTGTCCAGCAGTCCACAGTGTCCAGCAGTCCATTTTTGGCGAAGTTAGAGAAGATAGACGAAGTAAAAGCAGAGATAAGAAATAAAGATGAAGCCGAAAGGATAGTCGCGGATTTAGCCGATAAGCAATTTAGAGTTAAAGAGATAAAAGGTTCGAAGAAACGGGTCAATCCCCAAGCGCCCTTTACTACTTCTAAATTACAACAGGAAGCATTTTATAAATTGGGGTTCAGGGCCGGAAAGACGATGAGGATTGCCCAACAGTTATATGAAGGTTTGGAGATAGGAGTAGAAGGGAGCGTAGGACTCATAACTTATATGCGAACCGATTCGGTAAGGGTAGCGAGCTCGGCGATCGAAGAAGCAAGGGATTACATAAATAAAAAATTTGGGACAGAATATCTTCCGCCAACGCCAAATATCTATAAGTCCAAAAAGGCCGCACAGGAAGCGCATGAAGCGATACGCCCAACATCGGTTGTAAGAGAGCCGGATTCGATTAAGGATTATTTAACCGCTGACCAATATAACTTATATAAATTAATCTGGTTGAGATTCGTCTCCAGCCAAATGAAGCCGGCGCTCTATTCGGTTACCTCTGTAGATATTGAAGCAGGCCTGCTTCCGGCAGGCAGGCCTGCTTCCGGCAGGCAGGGCAAATATCTATTTAAGGCGACTGGCTCTACTTTAATATTTGCGGGTTTTAAGGTCATTTACGACGAGGGCGAGGAGAAAAAAGAGGAGCATCCACTTCCACCGTTAGTCATAGGTGAGTTGTTGGAATTGATAAAACTTAACCCAAGCCAGCATTTTACAAAGCCGCCGCCAAGATATACCGATGCTACATTAGTTAAAGCGCTTGAGGAGAACGGGATCGGCCGCCCATCTACATATGCCCCTATTATCGAAACAATAGTTTTACGCCATTACGTAAAAAGGGATAAAGGTAGCCTTGTGCCAACAGAGCTCGGGACAGTTGTAACCGACCTTTTGATAGAACATTTCCCAAATATCTTGGATGTGAAATTCACGGCGAAGATGGAAGAAGAGTTGGATGAGGTGGAAGAAGGAAAACTGGAGTGGACCGCCGCCTTAAACGATTTTTATGGGCCTTTTTCCGAATGGCTTTCAAAGGCGCATATAGAGATGAGAGAGGTCAAGAAGGATGTCGTGGAAACCAGTGAACGCTGCGAGGAATGTGGCAGAAAAATGGTGATAAAATGGGGCAGGCGCGGAAAGTTTTTGAGTTGTTCGGGATTTCCAAAATGTAAGAATGCAAAGCCGATTGGTACTGGAGTAAAATGTCCTGAGGGCGGATGCGATGGCGAGTTAGTCGAGCGCCGCTCTCGCCGAGGGGTATTTTATGGTTGTTCGAGATATCCAAATTGCAGGCATATAGAAAAGACGCTGCCCGATGGCTTAGTTGGTTAGTCGGTTTGCTAAGTTAGTTGGTTTTGACGGGCGAACGAGCTAACGGGCTAACGAACTAAAGAGCAAACTAAAAATGATAGGTCGATATATAGAAAAATTTATCAGATATTTAGAGATAGAGAAGAACGCATCAAAGCATACTATCTTGAATTATTCAATAGATTTAAAGTCGTTTAAGGATTACCTGAAAGATGAACCGATAGAAAAGATAGACAATATTACTTTACGCAGATATCTTGCCCACCTTAAGGGTAATAATTTAGCGAAGGTTTCTATCGCAAGGAAAATCGCATCTATAAGGTCATTCTTTAGATTTCTATGTAGGGAGGATTACCTAAAGACAAATCCTGCGTCTTCATTATCCACTCCAAAGCGAGAGAAACATCTACCTAAATTTTTAGATGAGGTTGAGGTTGTAAAATTGATCGAATCGCCGAAGGGCGATAGCATATCCGCTTTTAGGGATAGGGCAATACTTGAGACTTTATATTCAACTGGCATTAGAGTTAGCGAACTTGTGGGTTTAGATGTGGAAGGCGTTGACCAGATAGGTGGCGTGATAAAGGTTTATGGCAAAGGAAAAAAGGAGAGGATAGTTCCGATCGGAGAGAGGGCGCTTCAGGCGATAAGGGAATACTTAACCAAGCGAAGATATGAGGGTTCTGGTGCAGGGAAGGCGTTGTTTTTGAATAAGGGCGGGACCCGGATAACCGATAGGTCGATACGCAGGATGATCGAAAAATATATTAGAGCGGCGAGCCTCAAGGAGAAGATATCGCCACATACGTTGCGCCACTCATTTGCCACACATCTTTTAGACCACGGAGCGGATTTAAGGTCGGTTCAAGAGTTATTGGGTCACGCGAACCTCTCCACAACTCAAATCTATACCCACATTACAACCGAGAGATTAAAGTCAGCGTACGAGAAGGCTCATCCGAGAGCGTAATATGGATACCGAGATACGATGTCTTTGCTATACGATTTATTTTTTATAATATTTTCCGTCCTTTACTTTCCATATTTTTTAATTAAGGGAAAATGGCGAGATTTTAGCCTTCAGAGATTAGGGATTTATTCTGCCGATGTTCTATCGAAATTGAAAGATAGAAATCCGATTTGGATACATGCCGTCTCAGTAGGAGAAGTTATGGCAACCGCTCCTCTATACGAGGAGATTAAAAAGGATTATCCATCTGAAAGCATAGTTGTTTCCACAGTGACCTTGACTGGAAATCGCATTGCGACGGATAGATTTGGAAGCGGCTCGATAGTAATTTATCTTCCGCTGGATTTAAGCCTTATCGTAAAGAGGGTTGTAAAATTAATAAATCCAAAAGCGATTTTGATTGCAGAGACAGAAATCTGGCCGAACCTTATAAATTCGCTGAAATGCTACGGCGCTAAAGTAATACTCTTTAACGGCAGGATATCTAAAAGTTCTTTTAAGGGATATAGATTGATAACCCCTATTTTGCGACGTATATTGGATAAGTTCGATATATTACTTATGCAAACGAAACGAGATGCTGAAAAGATAATCTCGTTGGGGGCGCCTGAGGATAGAGTTAGGATAACAGGCAATTTAAAATACGATGCTGCCTTCTCAAAAGGACAGGGTCATAACTTAAATCCAGTTGAACCAAGGAGTAGATTTAACTTAAGCGAGGAGGCGCAACTACTTATCGCTGGCTCAACGCATCCTGGCGAGGAGGAGATTATTTTGCGATGTTATAAAGCGCTCATAAACGAATATCCTCAACTTCGACTGCTTATTGCGCCAAGGCATATTGAGAGGGCAAAAGATTTAGTTAAGTTAGCTAAGGGTCAGGGATTCAATTCATTTTTAATCTCACAGTTGAAGGACGTAGGCAAAACTTGCCTGACGGTGAGTCAGCGGATTAGGCAAGATGAGATTTTAATCCTAGATGTTATGGGGAAGTTATTTGAGGCCTATTCAAGAGGTGACATAATATTCGTCGGCGGAAGTTTAGTAAAAAAAGGCGGCCAAAATCCTCTCGAGGCGGCATATCATTCGAAAGCGATAATCTTCGGTCCTCACACTTATAATTTTGAAGACATAACAGAGGCGCTTTTGTCTAACCGTGCGGCCATTTTGGTAAAGGATGAAACGGAATTAAAGAATTCGATTAGAGGGCTATTAAATAATCCAGCCGAGCTCAAAGCGATAGGCGAGAGGGCAAGGCGTACCGTATATTCTAATATCGGGGTTGCAAAAAGTGATTTAAGAATTATTGAAGGCCTTAATTTTTTAAAAGATGAGCGATAGATTAAGAGGATATTTTTATTCGTTGATGAGCGATAAGTTAAATGGCGCCGTTGCTAATATACTCAAATTTTTTTTATTATTGCTTTCGCTGATTTATCATTGTGTTATAAAGGCAATCGCCTGCCTTTACAAGGTTAAGGCCTTAAGGCCATATCGGCCGCCATGTAAGGTTATGAGTGTGGGCAACCTTACATTGGGTGGGACAGGAAAGACGCCTTTGGTTTTGGCAATCGCAAGGCGTCTTAAAGGTTCGGGAAAGAGGCTTGCGATTTTGATTCGGGGCTATAAAGGCGACGCAGCACTTGGGACGTCAGATGAAGCAGAGTTATTAAAAAGACATCTTCCCGATATTCCAATTTTAGTGGGCAGAGATAGGATAAAAACCGCTAAAGAAGCCATAGGCTCTTATGGTGCGGATATAATTTTGCTCGACGATGGCTTTCAACACTGGAGGCTAAGTAGGGATATTGATATTTTAACATTAGATATCAAGGAACCCTTCGGAAATGGGAGGCTCATTCCCCGCGGGATACTGCGAGAACCCCTCTCTGCTCTTAAAAGGGCGGACATCTTTATGCTGACGAAGGTAGGTCCTGATGGAGATAGCATTGCGAAAGCGCAGGGGTTAAAGAATAGGATTAGCACAATAAATAAGGACGCAATTGTCTTCACATCGTCTTATATTCCGACCCTCCTGTACGATATATTTGAAGGAAAATCTATTTCAATATCTGAGATAGGCGGTAAAGACCTTGCTTTAATTTGCGGCATTGCCGATCCAGAGTCTTTCGAAGAGACCGTAAAATCGTTTGGAGCAGAAATCGCTTTAAGGTTCTACTTTTTGGACCATCATAGATATACCGCGAAAGATATGAAAATGATAATTAACAAATGTAAAAATAAAAGCATCGACACTGTAATTACGACCGAAAAGGATGTACCTCGGCTGGCTAATATAGTCCATAGTCCACAGTCCATAGTCCACAGTTCGGGAGTCAAATTCTTAGCCCTTGGCGTTGAATTGAAGATAGATGATGAGGAGAAGTTCTTTGGCAGATTATATTCTATATTCAGTCGTTAAATTACTAGCGGTCGTCTTTCGCCTGCTGCCGCTTAGGTTTTCACTTTTTATAGGAAGACGTTTTGGAGATATCCTCTATTACACGATCGGCAAACGTAAGTCCATCGCGTATGCGAATTTGAAGGCGGCGTTTAGAGGCCGATATAACCCGAGTCAATTAAGGGGGATAATCAAAAGCGAATGCAAAAGCCTTTCGCAATCGTTTATCGAGGTTTTGAAATTTCCTATGTTCAGCGATAATTACATTAAAAGATATATAAAAGTTGAAGGCGAAGATAAAATCAAAGCAGCGCTTAAAAAGGGAAATGGGGTAATTCTTTTAACAGCGCATTTTGGAAACTGGGAACTCTCTTCGTTAGTCGGAACAATTAAAGGCTATAAGATGAACGTCCTCGCGCGATGGCAGAAATTCGATAGAATAAATGGATATTTAAACGTGATGCGCAGTTTCAAGGGGACTAACGTCATTTCCAAAGATGATGCCAGGGAAAGGATAGTGTATGCTTTGAATAATAATGAGGTAGTAGGCATATTATCCGACCAGGATGGCGGAAAACGAGGCGAGTTCGTAGAGTTCTTTGGGCGTTTGGCATCTACTCCTAAGGGGGTAGCGCACTTCTCCTTAAAAACCGGTGCGCCGATATTTCCCGTTTTTATTATCCGCGAGAATGGTCCATATCATAGAATAGTTATAGAAGATGATATTTCAGTTACCGCATCCGAAGATATAAGTCAAGATATCCATCAGATCATCCAGAGGTTCGCCAATGTTTTACAGAGATATGTAGAAAAATATCCTGGTCAATGGCTATGGCTTCATAAGCGCTGGAAATCAACTCCGACGAAATATGTGTTGGCCTTAAGCGATGGCAAAGCAGGACACTTGAGGCAATCCACGAGCATTGCAAATGTCATTAAAGGGAGGCGCACCAAATCAGGTTATAATGAGGGCGATACAAAAATAGAGACCCTTGAGGTTAGGTTTAAAAATAGGTACGCGCGAGCGATATTTGAACTCTTTTCCGTTTTGGGGTTTAATTTACATCGACTTTCCTTTTGCTTTTCGCCACAGACCCTTAAAGATGTCCGTTGTGCATATGCAGATTTTATTATCTCCTGCGGCTCATCGTTGGCAGGCCTTAATCTTTTATTAAAGCGAGAGCTTAATGCGAAATCAATAGTTATTATGCGCCCAAATATTTATAATATAAAGAGATTCGACCTTGCCATAATCCCTGCTCATGATAGGCCTGAAATGAGGCCCAATGTCGTTGTTACAACGGGCGCAGTGGCCGATTTAAATAAAGAGTTACTTGAAAAATATGCGAGCGAACTTAAAGTGCGCGTTAATATAACTAAAGATAATGTAATGGGCCTTTTGATTGGCGGAGATTCAAAGGCGTATATTTTAAGCCCGCAGCTTATAAATGGAATACTCAATGAGGTCCTGCTCGCAGCCGATGAATTAGATGCGGATATACTTCTTACTACCTCCAGGAGGACTTCAAACCCTGTTGAGAATGCCATTAAAACGCAACTCGATGGATGTAAGAGAGTAAAATTTCTCTTAATCGCAAATGAGTATAATTTCGATGGTGCGGTTGAGGGCATCATAGGCCTTTCGAATATTTTGATAGTCTCGGGCGACTCAATAGCGATGGTTTCGGAGGCGGTCAATTCTGGCAAGCGAGCCTTAGTTTTTATGCCGCAGAGAAAGAGGTTGTTATTTAGGACAAAACAAGAATTGGCCCTTGAAGTTCTTAAGGCACAACGTCGCATTGTAGCCTTGTGCCCAAATCGCCTTAGGTCGGATATTTGCAATTCGGTTAAAATGGGCCTTAAAACAGATGTTACTTCAGATGTGGATTTAATTCGTTTCGGCCTTGAAAAAATCATATGAATGAACCGAAGCCCTTTCCTGCTGCGATGAGAGATTCCGAGGCAAAAAAGGGCGAAGGCGAAGATTTATAGAAGATGATAAGGAAAATAACCCTTTCGATTATTGGTGGATTAATGGGTTCGCTCATAGGTGCGGCAGTTTATTTGACTAGGTTGTATCTGCCAAACATATGGAAGAATAAGGAGATGGGTCCCATATACTCATTTCTTTTCCTCGGGTTTGTTGCGGGGTGTGTGTTGAGTTATATTTGGTTAAATGACAGAGAGGATGAGAAGTGAACGTTGTTCAAATTCTGCCGGAATTAAATGCAGGCGGTGTAGAAACAGGCGTATTTGACTTTGCTATCAGTCTTGTGAAGTTGGGTCACCGCTCTATTATAATCTCAAATGGTGGTGAACTTGTAAAACAATTAGAGTCGCAGGGCGTAAGACATTTTACCCTTCCAGTACATAAAAAGTCTGCGCTGACCATTTTTAAAATGGTGGGCGCCGTAAGGAAAATATTGGAGGATGAAAAGGCCGATATAGTTCACGCCAGAAGTAGGGTGCCCGCGATAATTGGATACTATGCAGCAAAGAGAGCCGGGATACCTTTTATTACCACCTGCCACGGATATTATTCCAAACATCCAATTAGCGGCGTAATGGGTTGGGGCAAGTTCGTAATTGCGATAAGCCAGATTATAGCAAAGCATATAATGGAAGATTTTAAGGTTCCATATCGGAGGATAAAGTTGGTCTATAGAGGAGTTGATTTGGGCCGATTTAAATATAGAGAGCCCGATGAATCCGGAAAGAGAGAATTTGTAATAGGAATGATAGGTAGGCTTTCGCCCATTAAAGGTCATACGTTTTTTCTTCGAGCCGTTTCAAAAGTCATAAAGGTCATTCCCAGACTTAAGGTGGAAGTAGTGGGAGATGCGCCACCTGATAAGGCGAAATATAGACAAGAGTTAGAGGATTTAAGTCGCCGTCTTGGGTTAACTAAGTATGTGGAGTTTTTAGGTAGAAGAAGCGACATACCCGAGATATTATCCAAGATGGATTTGTTAGTTTTAGCGTCGGTAACGCAGGAGGCATTTGGCAGGGTCATAATAGAGGCCTTTGCTTGCGGCGTCCCTGTTGTAGCGACCAGCGTAGGTGGAGTGACCGAGATCGTTCGCGATGGAGAAAATGGACTTTTGGTTCCTCCCGAAGACCCTCAATTAATGGCTGATGCTATTGTGAAGGTCTTAAAGGACCGTCGGCTTTCCAAGGATTTAGCAAAGCGTGCAAGGGCAGATGTTGAAGAGGAGTTCACGCTCGATAAAATGGTAGCAGATACCATCGAAATTTATCAGGAGGCCGTACAGGTAAAAAGGATTTTAATTATAAAGATAGGTGCGGTTGGAGATTCTGTTTTAGCGACGCCCTCGCTTCGCGCCATTCGCCAAAAGAATCCGAAGGCGTACATCGCCCTTTTAATCGGGCGGGAGGCAAGTCAGGCATTGAAGGGTTGCCCATACATTAATGAGATGATAGTTTACGATAGGGCAGGCAAGGATAAAGGTTGGGGCAGGTTCTCTAAATTGGCGAGCGCAATTAAGGGATATGGATTTGAGGAAGTGATAGATTTGCAAAATAATTTAAGGAGCCATCTACTCGGCTACCTTAGTTCTGCGCCAAAGAGGTTCGGATACAGGAAGGGCAGATTATGGTTTTTGCTTAACAGGCGGGCTACCGACGTAAAATTCCCCATCCCTCCTGTTGAACATCAATTTAGGGTG
>CAZUZR010000004.1:0-2332 GCA_964625025.1 uncultured Planctomycetia bacterium
AAAATTGCACTTTTTTATTATTTATAAAATTCGGCAAATAGAAAAACCTACCCGCATAATAAACTAAGGGAATGGCGCCTAAAAAGTATGCCCACTCAAAATATCGCCCCATCCTCACCAAGTGATTATTTAACTTGCTCACTAAATCGCCACCGATTATCGAGTCATAAATTAGATAAGCACTGCCGTGCTTCAATGCTGAAAGATATGCGCCTATTGTGCCTGACATTAGAATAAGTGGTATGAGCCATAAGAGAGAGGCAGCTAAAAAAACTATAATGGCGGATATCGCCTTTTCGGAGCTCGTATGGAATAAGGCGAAGATATACAAAGGTAGCATAACCACTAATTCCTGAGGCCTGATGCCTATCGTGATGGCAAAACAGACAGAGAGCCAAAAGATAACTTCGCGCTTCTTTTCAACGATGACCTTATACCCAAGCAATGCGCTCAGCAATATAAAAAATCCTGAGTTGAGATAACCAAATATAGTGATTCCCTTATACCAAAATAAAGGGCTCGTCAAAAAAAGCGTTGCGGAAATAATCCCTGCCATTTGATTTTTCAGCATAGAGCCAAAATAGTAAAGTAACCCTGCTATTAAACCGCTATAAAGTATGCTAAGGCACATCAATGAGGTATGAGGGTCATGAGTAAATATATTTAAAAATTTTGCCGACATAATATAAAGGAAATAGCCGGGTGAGGGCGGCGTCCAATCCTTAATGGAGTAATCGAAGGTCCCAATGGCATATAAAACCCCATCCATATGGGTGAAGTCCTTGCTGGCAAACAAAGCCCTTGAAAATATCCCAGCCAAGAAAAATATCAAAAAGATAACCGCCTCTTTTCTCACGCGCATATCAATTGACTTTCCTGCTCATACAACTACAATATAGAGAAAAATTAAGAGGTAATAAATTTGGAAAATACTTTACCCTGATATTTCCAAATTGCGCTTCAATCTCTGAAAGTATATCGCTATGATTATTAGGATGAATCTCCCTTAGCTTCTTTTTATACGCCTTAAGGCTCCCTGTTAGGACTAATAATAGGTCCGAGACTTTATTAGCGACGGGAAAACCTAATATCATAATTCCATTTTTCTTCAATATCCTTTTCATTTCAAATATCGCCTCGCGTAACTGTCTTATATGCTCTAACGTTCCTATGCTTATTATGCAATCGAAGGATTCATTTTTATACGGCAGGTCTATTATGTCGCCCTTCATCAAAGCTGTCTCGATGCCCTCGTTTTTTAGCATTTTGTTTACTTCGTTAATGGACTCATGTATATCTACTCCGAACAGACGAGTTGAACGCTTTGAAAGCTCGGGTAAAAAAACACCGCTTCCGAATCCTATTTCAAGAATGGAATCGAAGTGTCTGCCATTTATGAAATCTAAAGCCAATGTGAGCCTTCGCAAGAAAAAATGTCGAATTAAAGGCAAGTGATAATATCTAGTGAGATTATCGCCGACCGCTGGCAGATTAGTCTTATCTGGAATTCTAATTACGCTCACGTGAATTTACCTCTTGCCATCTTTAATATAGCCGTAAAGCACCTTGAGCGTCCTCAACCCATATTCCACGCTGTCTTTAAAAGATATGGATGAGGAATCGTCTTGATATCTGGTCTTTATGGGAACTTCGGCTATCCTAAATTTCTGCTTTACGGCTTTCGCTATAATTTCGGTATCGAAGACGAAGCCATCAGATAAAGAAAGAAAATCGACGCTGTTTAAAAACTTTTTGCTATATGCCCTTAGACCGGTGTGATACTCAGATAGCGAAAGCCCAAATGCCAGGTTCTCTAACTTCGTTAAGAATATATTGCTGATAAACTTATATAAAGGCATCCCGCCTTTTAAGGCGTCTTTTTTGTAGAACATCCGCGAGCCTAAAACTATATCGGCTTCGTTATCTTCGATGGGCCTAATCAAATCTGGAAGCGCTGATGGGTCGTATTGGTAATCAGGATGAACCATCGCCACTATATCCGCCCCCCTCTTTAACGCATTTGTATAACAAGTCTTTTGATTGCCGCCGTAACCTCTGTTTTCACTATGAGCCATAACTTCAAGCCCAAGCCTTTTGGCTATCTCCGCAGTGCGGTCCCGGCTTGCGTCATCGACTAAAATTATCTCATCTACATAATCTTTTGGAATTTCATTGTATGTCTTCTCCAGGGTTCGCTCCGCATTGTATGCGGGCATCACGACCGCTATTTTCCTGCCGTTTAACAAGCCATCCTCCGAAGACAAAGGGGTACCTTTTTAGTACCCCTCAAATTTAAAAAAATACCCCTATTACTTAACGGCTGCCCAAGTTA
>CAZUZR010000004.1:2342-42511 GCA_964625025.1 uncultured Planctomycetia bacterium
TTTTGGAATTTCATTGTATGTCTTCTCCAGGGTTCGCTCCGCATTATAAGCGGGCATAATCACTATAACTTTAAATTTCCTTTTCACTATTATTTTGTCCTATGGAACTAAACAATACTGAAAAGCCCTTTGTAACATAATTTAACAGGGCCTTTGGAGAGCGAACGCCTTTAAGCAATCTGATAATCCGCAAAGGGGAAAGATAATAATCCCGAGTCATCTTCCTTTGATAATACTGCAGCCTTTCCTTTGAGAGGCCAAATGATTTTACGATGCCATCTTTTACATCCCCTTTATAAAGGTCCTCTTCGGAAAAAAGTTTGTTCTCCAATCCTGTATAATAAAAGTCTGTGCCGGGGAAAGGATAGGCGATGTGGAATTCAGCAAAATCACCTTTTATTTTCTTTGCGAATTTCATCGTCTTTTTAATCGTCTCTTCAGTCTCCCAAGGTAAGCCCAGAACCCAGAAGAGATAGGTCTTTATGCAAAATTTCCTGCACATCTCGACTGCGTCTATCGCCTGTTGCAATGTGGTGCCCTTTTTCATTTTATTTAGGATATCCTGGTCTCCGCTTTCGATGCCGAAGCCTATCATCCAGCAGCCAGCCTTCTTTAACCACTTAAGGCGCTCCTCATCTATGGTATCCACCCTGCTATTACATACCCAGTTTACTTCCAATCTTTTATCGATGATGCTTTGACAAACTTTAATCATCCACTCCTTATCCCATGTAAATGTATCTGCACGAAAATAAAAATTCCTTATACCAAATTGCTCTTTACAATTCTGCATCTCATTTGCAATGCTTTCAGGCGACCTGGCTAATATCTTCCCTCCGGAAACGGTCCTCACAAGACAATAGACGCACCTTGCAGGACAACCTCTGTTAGTTTGTATAGAGGTCATCATCTCGCCAGTGTCAGGGCGAATATATAGGCGATTATTCAAAAGATGCCTGGCTGGCAAAGGCAGAAGGTCCATATTTTCCAAGAAAGGCCTATTGGGATTTCTCTTTATAGCGCCATCTGACCTATAAGTTATGCCAAGGGTCTGTTCGAAGGGCCTATTTTGGCCCAGCTCCTGAACCGCTAATTCGTACTCTCCACGAATGGCTATATCGAGAGTAGCGACCCGCTCCATTACCTCTACATCCTCGGCCGCAAAATGTGCGCCTTTAACAACGGTTAAGATATTAGGATTTATCTGCTTTGCTATATCGCAGGCCAAAAGGTCAGTGTAGAGCGTAGGAGTTGTTGCGCTGATGACCAACATATTAAAATCATTGGCCTCGATATCCACTTTGAAGTCCCGCCAAGTTTTATTCTCGGCAGGATAATCCCTTATGGCGCATTCGAAACTCTCTCGTTCGAGCATCGCCGCCATATACGCCAAGTCCAGAGGG
This sequence comes from uncultured Planctomycetia bacterium, assembly GCA_964625025.1. GTDB lineage: Bacteria > Omnitrophota > Gorgyraeia > Pluralincolimonadales > CAZUZR01 > CAZUZR01. The sequence goes on from CAZUZR010000004.1 coordinate 3,746, forward strand.
GTCCTTAAACCTGAGGATAGCCCTTTTACCGGCACCTGGCATCTATCATCGCGTATGTACATCCCCGATGGTGGGTTTATAAGGATTGCCTTTTTAGACATCCGTGGTTTCCTTCCTCTTGAAAATACGATATAGCAATCGCTCTTTTTTATTCATATAATACACAATGGGAACACAAAAGATTAAAAATGTAGCGCAACTAACCGCTACCGCAAATAGGTCTTCTTTCAACGACGTTAGCCTAGGATAATATAACTTCGCTCCCAATAGCGCTACTACAATCAGAATAGACGGAAGGTATAAACTATACAGAAGCTTCATATGTTCAAAAACATCTCTCGTATAATATCTATAACCATAACATATCAATATCGTCGTAAAGATAAACTGACTTATCAAAGTAGCTAAAGCGACGCCTGTTATCTGCATATGCAAGACATTGATGAAAAATAAATTGATAATAAAAGTTATAATTGCGCTAACGCCATAAAGAAATGCTAACCTTTTCTGTTGATAAAGTGCGATAAGCAAATAATTCCAAGTATAGATGTGGGCGGAAAAGAAAGCAGCAAATGCTATAATCTGCGCTGCAAATATTCCATTCTTAAAACGAGGCAAAAGATAGGCCACAAAGAAAGGAATCGTTATGACGGCAAAACCTATCAAGATCGAAAACAGACATGCGAATACCCTATTTGGAGCGATTAGATATTTTTTCACATCCTCTATATCTTCATTTTTTCCGAAGGCCTCTAAGAATTTTGGATACAACGTTTTATAGCTAAATTTTGGCATTAAAGTCAAATAATTGGAAACCATAGTTGCGACACTGTAATAGCCTAATTGAAGCCTTCCCAGAAAAAATATAATCGCCAATCTGTCTATGCTAGTAGAAAGTAAATACATAACCCTAAAAATTATTAAAGGCACGCCCAATTTAAGCAACCGTAACGCTTCTTTAAGATATGCTTTGACGTGGAAATCAACTCTGCATTTGCCCCAAAAATTATAGATGGCAATCGTTACAATTCCTATTAATGCCATAGCGCCAAGGAGACCGTTGAGCCCAAATTTAACAACAAGAATAACCTTCAAAAACACATCTAAAAAGCCGATAACGATAATAAATAAACTCCATAACTTAAAACGATGATACGATTGTAACAAAGCTTCATAAAAAGAGATTATCGTCTCGATTAAAATCAGAAATGCAACGAGACGGAGTCCAATTTTATGAACGCCCCCAAAGAATGAAACTATAAACAAAATCGCTGCCACATTAAGAGCGGAAAATGTAATAAAAGCGAAGGTAGTTTTTTTTATCTCCTCCACCCTCCTTGCATCATTTTTTCCGATGTAAAATGGCACTTCTCTCTCCAGGGCATTTATCATTCCCAGCTGATGGAACTTACCGTATTCGAATATCAGCATCAATTCGGTATAGAGCCCCATCGTAAGCGGCCCTAATATCTTTCGGATTATAAAACTCGAGATGAAAGAAAAAGCTGTTGAAATATAATTACTTAACGTAAAGACAACAGTATCCGATATAGAACTGCTTCTTAAAGCTGTTATGAAAGAAAATCTTTTAAACAAGCAGGAAGTCAACCGTTGTAATCTTAGCCTTAAACTTAAGGCTCTATAATTGTCGCTTTTAATGTCGCTTTTAAGCACGAGTCGGATATTGGCGTCGGCGGACGAATTTTTTTCTGACGTACTTAAAAGACAGCGAATGATTCGATTTTTCGTTTCCATTTTAAAAATTCTTAATCCAGCTCTGGCGGCGATGCGCTTGAGCGTATTTACAGAGGGAATAAAAAGGTGCGAGCTCTGAAATTGGTCATCCAAATTTTTCCAAATGCCTTTGATATTCGGCACCTCTAAAAATAAAAGTCCATCGGGTTTTAAATATGCGCCCAATTTGGATAATATAAGAATGGGGTCAGGCATATGCTCGAGCACATGAGATAAGATTATGAGGTCATAACTTGATTTTTCTAATTCAACTTCTTCCAAGAAATTTGGATATATCTTTATTCCATAAGTAATCTTGGCATAATCTGCAAAATGTTTTGCCGGCTCTATTCCTTCAACTTCCCATCCCTTATTCTGCAATAAATTGAGAAACAACCCGGCAGAGCTACCTATTTCTAGCGCCCTTCTACCATTAGCAATTCCATCTCTATTGTTTACTGGCCCTATGAGCGTTTCTAACCATTTTAGTTGCTCCTCTGCCCTGAACTTTTTTTCTTTTAAAAATTTTGCTGTTGGCGCAATATCCCCGTAGCCAACATTTATTCCATATCGAGAAGAATAAATATTTTTCATTTCCTCTTCAGTAAAGGTAGGATTTTGAAAAATTAAGCCGCATATTTTACATATTACCTTCTGAGAGATAACATTTGCTTCATTGTCTAACTTAATAAAATTATCGGCTTTGTTTTTAAATATAACTTTATAATCGCCAGAGCCACACAATATACAATTTATATATTTCATCTTCTTTAAGTTATAGATTTGTTTAATTCTCAGTATAATATTTGATGGTATTTGAAATCCTTTTCTTGGCCTTTCCATCTATCTTGTATGCATATTCTTCGAGGAAACTATTTCTACCATTTTTAAGTTGTGCGATTGTTTTCTGGTCGGTCAAAGTTCGCCTAATAGCCGAAGTTAAATTTGATTCTTCATATACCCCGATTGCCGCTCCCTTTTCAACGTAAGCAACCCTATCCTTCCTTTTGGTCAAATTAACAATGACCAAAGGTTTATCGAAGGCAATCGCTTCTAAACCAACTGTCGAGTCGAGAGTTATAACGAGATCGGATAAAAAAATTAATGTATATATATCTATATTTTTTACCGCAACAGCATTATTATGCGAAAGTGCTGAAATCTTATCCTTATATGGAGCTAAGTCTTCATAAGGATCTACTTTGATGATTAATTGTTTGTCTGGCAATTGCTGAATTGCCTCCAAAAGCTTATCGGCCATTACCAAAAACACGTCGTTCGTCCAAAACGAAGAAAATTTATTAATCTGCTGAGTAGCGAATAGGATTATCCCCTTATTTGCATCCAAATTTAATTGCGCACATAATGCCTCCTTTGAAATCGAAGGCCTCCAATTCGTCAACGAATCAAAATTGGGATTTCCTGTTATCTCGAACCTCTCGACAGAATTGCCAGCTCTTGCGTACCAATCCACAGCAGCTTTTCCCCACGCCGCGAACCTATCCGCAAGCAAGATGTTATGGCCGTTTGTCTCTGCTAAGATGCCGTGCTGAATAATCAAAGAAGGAATTCTTGCTAAACGTAAGCTAAGGATAATGGTCCTCTCCAGCTCCTTGACATCATTCCTTAAAACGGCGAGCTTGAGCTTTTTGACCTCACATACCCTCTCTAACATATTAATGTTGCTGATTATCCGTGGGATGCCTTCCAAGAAGAAGGCGGATAACGCCTTATGGACTACCGCCCAAATCGAAATGCCTTCGTACTTAAAGAGGTCCCTGAAGCGTTTTTCGCGGCGTAAATTTTCCCATCTCTTCTTATATACAACCCATTCCCTTGAATAAAGTCTATCCCCTCTAAAATGAGGCGACAGATATGGCGAACCTTGTCTTAAAAAATTAAATCTAATGCTGGCGCCTCGTTCCAGGGGACATCTAAGAAAGGGCAATTCATCGTCCCCGCCCTGCAAGGCCTTAAATAGCTTAGCATCAATTAAAATTAAACCTTTATCGCCCCTAAGCCTCATGGCCCTTTTAAGCGCAATGCTATCGAGCGCGCTGCTTACGAGATAAGATAATTTCGCTCTGAACCTTGAACTTAAGTTAAGCGCCGACCTACTCTTTTGATTTAATGATATTTCCATTAGGGGCAAATTAAAAGCTTTGCCGCATAACCTTGCAACCCCGTCCAATTCTCCGGCATCATCTATAACTATCAACTTTTTTATATTTTCTACCTCGATAACCTTTCGAATCACCTCCAAATTTTTAATCCTCGGTATCAAATATTTTTGGAAATCGTATTCGAAAATTTTACCTACGGGGATGCCGCGATAATCTGTTATGTCCTTGTAAAGATACCAGGATATACTTAATCTATCGAAAACATAACTGTCTATTTCTTCATAATCCTCTACGGATAGATAATCCTCGGATGTTTTAATCCTTAAAGCGATATTTAAGAAACGTCTTGGAATCTCAAGATTAAAAAAGACTACAAGATGCGACGTTGGGATATCCTGAGGCCATTCCATAAAAAAATTAAATATCTCATCTAAGCCATCTCTTACATTGATAAAAAAGGCGGCCTTTTTATCGTCGTCCTTTGCGAATCGTATTATCCTGCGCCTCCAATCCATCGCCCTTAACCTATATCATCCCGCTTAAGCTGTTCATCCGTATTTATATTTCGCTTGGCCTGCTTTCCGATTATCTCGTCGACAAACTTGGGCGATATTCCTGTGCCAGGCCGTTTGAAAGTCAGCATATCAGCTTTTATTATCTCATCCTTTTTTATGTCGCATTTGGCGACGACGCTCATTCGCGCATTCTCGCGCGTCTTCTGCTCTACATCCCGTATGCTCAAATCTTCGCTGCCCAGGACTTCTTCGGTTAACCTTATATTTTGAATCATCTTCTTAAGTAAGGGTGGATCAACAGAGAAGGAATGGCCAGAGCCGGTCATCGTCCTATCCAAGGTGAAATGTTTCTCGATCACCTTTGCGCCTAAACTTACGGCGATAGAAGGGATAATCATATTCTCATCCGGCTCTGTATGGTCGGAATAACCGATTATCGCCTCCGGGAAGAGTTCGCCCAATTTCCTAATGCGCAGAAGACTGGCATCTTGATTTTTAGTAGGATAACTTAAGGTGCAAGCCATAATAACTAAATAATAATTATTCTCTGAGTATATCGCATCCACTGCCTCCTGTATTTCTTCCAACTCCGAGCCGCCGGTAGATAATATTATCGGCCTATTGAATCTTGCGACGTGCCTAATCAATTTTCTGTCAGGGATTAAGCAGGAAGCAATTTTAAACAGAGGCATATCTAATTCATTAAGCATGTCTGCACTTTCTACATCAAAAGGGCTCGAAAAAACAACGATGTCTTTATCCTTCGCGTACTGGAAAAGGCTCTCATATTCCACCCTATCAAATTTATCCAGATTTTTATAATATTCAAATTGTGACTTTGTCGAGCCGTAATTCCAATAGGTAGGGGCGTCTTTTGCGATTAATCTTTCAGCTTTATAAGTCTGAAATTTTATAGCATCGGCGCCTTTGGCATCTGCTTCTTCTATCATCCTTTTAGCCATCTCTATATTGCACATATGATTGCAAGCGCCCTCTGCAATTACGAATGACGGCGAACGTCTTGAGATGACTTTATCTTTTATCCTTATCAACAAAGGAGCGTTCTTTTGCTTAAGCCGAACCTCGGCTAATTTCAGGTCTTTTAAAGTATGGATGTTTGTCGCATTGTCCATTACAGAACCTAAATTTACGCTGAACCTGCTTTCTTTTAATGCCTGCGCTTTCATAATTCTTATGGAGCCGTTCTTAGAACCGCTTGAATCAACGCTTATCAAATCGTCCAGGTCTTTTTCTACAGCGTATTTTATTATCACCTCTAAATCTTTTGTTCTATCCGGGTGGTCGGGTTGAAGGCCAACTATATAAGTGACGTCTTTATCCTTGATGTTTAATAACGCGTGACGATATACTTCTGTTACCGGTATTTCTCCGCATAACTCGGAGGTCCTCATAATCACCGATGCGCCTTCTTTCTTCGATAACTGTGCTATTTGAGCAGAATCGGTTGAAACATAGACTTCGTCAATCACCTTACATTCCTTTGCAGCCTTAATCGTATAATATAAGAGCGGTTTTCCCCCTACCAAAGCCATATTTTTATTAGGAAGTCTTTTTGAATCTGCTTTTGCTGGTATTACAGCCACTATTCCTGTTTTATCAGCGTTCATTCCTTAAGGTAACTCCAAAGAATGCTTTTTGAAATGACGAACCAATTTTAGAATTGTTCTCTTAATCGTATATAAAATCCCGTCGTAATATAAGCCCATCTTCATCTCGCCAAGTCGCGATTCCCAAACATCGGAAGCCCTCCTTAACTTCACCTTTAATCTGACTTCCCTCTTTAGCCTCTCCTCGGCCCTTCGCTTCATATCGATTAATTGTTGGTCTGGGTACCCTGTGAGATTAGCCGTTAACGTATCGGCCATCTCGCCCAGGTTTTCTAGAAAGGCATCTTCGTCCTGGGAAATTCGTCCCATTTTTCTCGCTGTCTCGTAGAGCGTCGTGCCTGGATAAGGAGTGGTAAAAAAGAAACGATAGTTGGGTAAATCGGTCCTTTTTATGAAATTTATTGTCTCTTCAAGGGTCTCTTCTGTTTCACCGAGCATCCCAAACATAAATGAGCCTATAACGCGGATTCCCGCATCTCGGGTTAACCTTATTGCCCTTTCAGCCTCTTCTACTTTTACATCCTTTTTCATATTATCCAAAATCAATTGGCTTCCTGATTCAAAACCAAAACTCAATAAATCGCAGCCGGCTGCCTTCATTTTTTTGAGCAGTGGTTCGTCAATCAGATTGACCCTCCCCCCGGCTCCCCATCTGATATTGATGCTTTCCGAAATTATCTTATCGCAAAATTCATATACATGTTTTTGGTCGCTTATAAATAGATCGTCGATTATGGCAATATATTGAACTTGAAATCTTTTTATCAATTCTTTAATCTCGGCTATAATGCTGTTCGCTGTGCGCTTCGTAACCAATCGTCCAAAGACCCTAGAGCAAAAGGTGCATCCAAATGGACATCCCCTCATCGTGGATATATTTAAACTCCTTAAGCCATGTTCCCTATAAATAGGATTCCTTAAATAAGTGCGAACCGGGAAAAGCTCCCAAGCGGGAAATGGTAAATCGTCTAAAACTCGTATCCTCTGGCGTGAAGGCGTGAAGATAATCTGGCCGTTTTCTTTATAACATATGCCTTTCACATCGTTTAAATCTCTAGGGCCTTCCAATGCCTCCATTAACTCTTTACAGGTTATCTCCCCTTCTCCGATAACAGCTATATCTATGTTAGAATTCTTCAACAGCACTTCCGGGTGCGCAGTAGCTACCATATTGCCCGCGATGATGGTTTTACGAGGGAAATAAAATTTTATAATTGAAGCGAGCCATTTTATATACCGATATGTCGAAGAAAGTCCTCCTATTCCAAAACAGTCGCAATCCGATTTAGATATTATCTCTTCGACTTCTTTCTTGGTGTAGCCTTGCCCGTCTATGTCCAAAATTTCTACGCTGTGTCCGCTTTGTCTCAAAAAGCTAGCAATATATGCCAACCCCAGCGGTATTTCCTTCGGAATCCTCTCATAAGGAGGGTGAACTAATAAAATTTTCATTTCTTAAAAAATTAACCTCGCCCTATCGCCCATAATTCCCCGCCTGTATCATTTGCATTCATCCCTTAACCCCATCTTAAATTTCATCCAAAAGGGAAAGGGGTGCCCATAAAACCTACCATAATCCTTTTTAAATAAAACGGATCTGCTCCAAAATCGTTGAAGCCATATGTTGCTGTTGGGCAAATTTTAATTCCGGCTTCTTTTAAAGTGGAAATTGTCTGTTCATTGAAATGTTCAGGTTGACCTTCCGGATAAGAAAAAAGATCGATTGGATGATTCAAAACATTATTTAGTTCTTTAACGCAATTAAAAACTTCGTAATGAAGTTTTTGTTTATCGAGGTAGGACAAAATTTCGTGATTCACTGTATGCCCGCCTACTTCGTAGAAAGGCGGATTATCAAATCTTAAAACATCGTCCCAAGAAAGGGTGAGATAATTTGATACCGTATCTCCATTATCATATACCTCCAATTTCTCCTTTAATTTTTCTATAATATAACTTCTATCCTTAGGCAGAGATTTTTTTAATAAACCCTTGAGTTCGATAACGGCTTCTATTCTATTTTTATATGAAGAGAGAGCAAAGTATTTATATTGATTATCGATTGCGATATCAAAAGCATTAATTTTAGTTTTATTAATTATATGTTCGATGCAATCGGTCCAAAATGGTCTATTACGACCTACAAAACCAGTTGAAATAAAAAAAGTAGCCGCTATGTTATATTTTTTTAGGATAGGGAATGCGTTATCATGAATATTTTTATAGCAATCATCAAAAGAGACTGCGACAGAATTTTTTGGCAATGGTTCGCTATGTGCTAATGCCGAGACCATCTTTCGCAAAGGAATTGGGTTCATATTCTCACTTATAAATGAAGCTTGCCTTTCAAATTCGTCAACATCGATGTGTTTTTTCGAAAAGTTTTCTATCCCTTCGCTTAAGGATGCGGTGACGCCGTGATAAACCAAAATAGGGTAACCTTGAAAAGATGCTTTATTACGCATAATAAATCCTTATTTTTTTCTGCCCCTTAAAACCATCGCGGTAGCTAAGAACCTAAGGCAAGATTCTTCTAAAACTTGTAAACGCTTAGCTATAAATAAATCTAGAATTTTTAATTTATTATCTAAAGGTTTTGGAATCAGCCTAAAATTATAGTAAAGGGATTTATCCATTTCGATGTGATATCTGCTCCATTCTTTTTTTAATTTATTTTCAAAAAATTCTCTATGGGCAATGCCCGGCGTATAGGGTGGAACCATTATGTCTCTACGATGACTCAATTTTCTATATAATCGATCGAATAAACGATATGGACTGCAAACATTAGGATAAGTAGCTATGAGTACTCCATTCGGATATAAATGCGCTGCGATCCCTTCCATTAAATTATGGGTATATTCGTCCGTTAAATATTCAAACAATCCCATACAAATGATTATATGAAACATTTTTTTTGTATTCTCTTCAAAAAAAACCAACGGCTCGGTTGCTTGAAAAACGCACCTTGCCAATTGACTATCCGTTAGGCATTCTTTAATCATTCCCTCAGAAACATCGATACCGATAAATTCACAATTTTTGTGCGCGAGGCTTCTGGCCAAAATGCCATTTCCGCAGCCAATATCAAGGATGGACTTTCCATCAACATCGCCGATTAGAGACAACACGATATTCAATCTTGTGCTAAATGAGCGGGAAACAATACTATTTCCTTCATAATTTAGCCGATATGTTTTTGCAACGCTATCAAAATGCTTGATTACAGCATCTCTATCAATCATATAACTAATATTTCTCAATTTTGGATGACTTACTTAAATTTAAATAAGTCCTTTAATCTATTAATAATGGCAACGCTTCGCAGGCGCGTTTCAAAAATACTGCCCTTGCCTTCTCGCCAGTTAATCCTCTAGCCTTTTTCAATGCTTCCTTAAGCGACCTCGCCCATAAAAAACCCAACCTTTGAGCAGTCTTAGAAGAAATGCCCTTGGAGACTAAAATCACCTTTGCCTTATACTTTAGAATCCTCCCTATTGCGATAAGGGTATAAGCCATCGTTTTTCCTTTTATCTCGCCTTTTTCTACTTTTCTTTTAAGTCCGTCGGGATCTCTGAAACCATATCTTTCAAATTCAGGAAATTGAGGCGAGACCCCTTCCGGACATCTTGCGTTTAGAACTATAACGCCGCCTTTTTTGACAACTATATCAGCGGCACAAATCGCCTTGATCGCCTGACGCAAGTCTATATCCATCGGCTTTGCATCTGCGATAACGATATCGGCTAAGTCAGGAATCCGTATTCCAAAAACCCCTTTTGAAATCTCGACGCCTTTTTTATGCGCTTTCACTGGATCGCCAGCGACCACGCCGACAATTTTATTTGATTTGCCTAAGACGACGTTTACGATAAATTTAAGCCCTGCCTTTTTTGCAACAGAATCTACCATCTTTCTCATTGGATTGTCGTAGTTGCCCACGATGTCTTTTATCTCAAAATCAAGCGCTTTCCAGTGCATGTCTTCTGTAGTCTCCTCTCCGCAGATTCCGGGTAAGATTATCTTTCCGCCACCCGAAAACCCAGTTGTCGCATGAGGAACGATACTACCGATGCCAATTATAAAATCGGATTCGATAGCGAGCCTGTTAATACAAATTTTTTTTTCATATATGGTAGAATTTATCTTCGCTAATTTGTTTTTATCGTTCCAGTTATGATTATAAATTTTAAAACGCGATAAAATAGTTTTTCCAAATTTACTCAATAATTCTGAATGGGTCATCGGCCTGTGCGTGCCAGATGCTATTAATATCTTTATCTGTTCGTCTTTTATACCGGCGCATTTTAACTCTGCCACTACATACGGCAATATGCCCTTAAGAGGAGTACGCCTTGTATTATCATCTGTAACGATTAATATTCTCTTTTTACCCTTAACGAGCACCTTTAACGGTGGACAGCCGATGGGTTTTTGAATGCGGTTTGGTATTATTTGTTGTTCTCCCATTCTTTGATAATCTTCTCCGTTAGCCAATGATTGAATTCGCAATCAATCTTAACGCTCTCTTCAGGGAGCATTACTATATGGCCGATCTTAGCACCTAAGAAATTATCTCTTTTAATCGCCGATGTCTTTGAGAGATATATCGCCCCATTTTCCTTATATAACGCATCGCGCTCCAGCCTAAGGAGCCTCCTTTTCGTCAAAGGAGAGAGTCCATCTTTTGTATGTCGATAGTAAAAATTTAAGTCTTCGCATACCGAAACGATACTATCCACATCGAAAATCAACATCGTATCAATTGCCTTTTCAATATGAATATATTTTCTTAATGGGGTATGTATGTATAAAAGCATCACAGCATCTGGATGATAATTTTGCGCCTTTTTCAAAAAAGTAAGGATATAATTAACCGTGGGTTCGATTCGTGAATTGGGCAAAGATAATTCAGGCGGACGTTTAATTCCTAATGTTTTAGGGTAATCTTCTACATACCTAAGGACATCTTCATCATCGGAGGTCACCACAACTCTATCTAGAAGGTCGGTCTTTAGAGCTTCGGTTATCGTATAATAGATGAGAGGTTTTCCAGCTATATCTTTTAAGGCAGAATCTGAAAACGCGCTCGATTGTTTCCTGACGGGTATAATAGCCAAGACTTTGGGCATATCCTTTCCGAATTTAGCCTTTACGAAATTTCTCTTTGCCCGATGCCTTGCCAAAAGGACCTTTCGCTTATCCTGGGTTAAGCTCTTTGCATGTTGCCTATAATAAAATAAGGGTATATTGACATTATAAGGTTTATACTTATTTATAAATCTTATCCATAGGTCGTAGCCGTCCTGACAGGTTAAACTTTCGTCATATCCACCCAATTCTATTAAACAGGATTTTCTGAGCATCGTGCAAGCACCGTGGGCCGGAAGGTCAAGGAGAGCGACCTCTTCGCCAACCTTTTTTCGCCTTTCAATATCTATAATCTCGCCCTCTGCATCAACCCTATAATAATCAGGGTAAACTAAGCCCACTTCGGGATAAGTATCTAAGATATTCGACAAAACTAATAAAGCATTCTCATCTAAGTAATCATCAGCGTCTAATCGCATGATATATTTACCTTGCGAAAGCCTTAGGGCGATATTATTGGTTATGGTTAAGCCCTGCCTCTCTTGATGGATGACCTTTATCTTTGGATGGCTGCTAAATTTTTTAAGGATATCCGCTGTATTATCAGTTGAGCCATCGTCAATGACTATCAGTTCCCAATCATCGTATTTTTGTACGATGACGCTATCGATAGCTTGGGCCAAGTACTTTCCATAATTGTGAGTTGGTATATAAACAGTTACCTTTGGCATCTTTTAAAAAGGGCATTAATAATTTGAATGATTTTTGTGCTTGCGTTTCCATGCCCATATGCTTTCGAACGTTTAATATTTAATTTCGAAATTCTATTTAGCGCTTTTAATATCTTGTGCCCATCGGAACCTGCAAGGATATTAATGCCGCTATCAACGGTTTCGACCCACTCCGTCTCGTTGCGTAGGGTCACGCAAGGGACGCCTAAAAAATATGCCTCTTTCTGCACTCCGCCGGAATCTGTTAAAATGGTTTTTGCATTCCTTTCCAAGGCTAACATATTAAGATACGAGACGGGTTTTATTATCCTAAAAGACTTTGAGCGCGGTTTAAATTTAAGCATTTTCAAAATCACCTTCGTCCTCGGATGAATAGGAAAAACTACAGGCGCTTTGTTTTCGGCAATATAATCCAAGTTCTTCAAAATTGATTTTAAACGCTCCGCGTTATCAGTATTTTCAGCTCTATGTATGGTGGCGAGGTAATAATTTTTTGGGGTTATAGTCAACCTCTGAAGTATATCCGAACGTCTCTTGGCAACATCGAGATAAAATAAAATCGCATCGTACATCACATCGCCCACTAAAAAAACCTTAGGGAACTCATTTGAGGTAGAGTTGGTTATGCCCTCCAAATATAGGTTCCTAACGGCAGTCTTTGAGGGACAGAAAAGGATATCCGATATCCGGTCTACAACAACTCTATTTATCTCTTCCGGCATATTCATATTGTAACTTCTAAGTCCCGCCTCAACGTGCGCAGTCAAGAGATGAAGTTTTTTTGCGACTAAGGCGCCGGCTAGCGTCGAATTTGTATCCCCATAAACTAAAACTAAATCTGGAGTTTCTTTTTTCAGGACCGCCTCTATCCTCTCAAGCATCATAGCGGTTTGTCTTCCATGGCTTTGGGAACCAACGCGCAGATTATAATTTGGCGGCTTAAGTGCCAACTCTTTAAAAAATATATCGTTCATATTGTAATCATAATGTTGTCCCGTATGGATGATTAGTTCCCTAATCTTTGAATCTGCGCGAACGCATTTTCTATTAAATTCCTTTATAGCCCTTGAGGCCGAGGCAGCTTTTATGAATTGGGGGCGAGCTCCAACGATGCTAATTATCTTTAACATATTTAAGCTCCTGGTGATACAAAGCACGAACTCGCTCTAAATCTTCCTCTGTATCTATTTCGTGCCAACCGCCTTTTATATCAACATTTGCCAAACGAAAACCACATTCGACAAGTTCCTGAAACATATCTGTAAGATAAGCATGTCTAATATTTATGGCTTGATGGAATCTGTCTTTCCCATCCGATTTAAATCTCGGCTCTAAACGTTTTAATTGAGAGTATATAATCTCGGCGCCTACCTTGGACAGCTTCAACAGCCCGACGAACTCGCCGTATGCATCATTTGGCGCTATGCGCTTGCCGAATTTCACCGGCCTGCCATCTTCCATATAAACAAGCTCTGCCTCCTCAACAGGATGACATCTTCGGCCTACGTAGCGCCTCCTCCAATCTATATCTACTAAAAGGGTTATATCGTCCCCGTCCTCTAAAAGCGCCTTAACGGCTTCAGAACCATATATGATATCCGAATAGGATATTATGCATTCGTCGTTTAGTTCATCTTTTGCGATATATAAAGAGTAGAGCATATTTGTAGTTTTAAATTTGAGATTATCGTAGTATCGTATGCTTGGGTCATCGAACGCCTTTCTCTTATAACCCCTCACTAAAGAGATGTCGTTTACGCCGCCCTCTCTCAAGGCCGATGTAATTCTAGAAAGTATTGACTGGCTTCCTATTTCGATGAGGCATTTTGGTTTATCCTTGGCTGCGTTATTTAACCTTCTGCCCTTCCCCGCTGCTAAGATTATCGCTTTCATCTTATCTTGACCTTATCTTTTTCTTTCGAATATTTTTTCCCGCAGGCCTCGCATATAGCTAAAGAACCCTTGAAGTCGAGCCTCGCCTCGGCACATTCGCACATATAACCAACCAATCTTCCGGGGACGCCTATTATTAACCCATAATCCGGCACATCCTTTGTAATAACTGTGCCTGCACCTAAGAAGGCGTATTCTCCTATCGTATGCCCACATATAACGGTGGCATTTGCCCCGATAGTCGCACCTTTCTTTACTATCGTCTTTTTAAACTCGTCTCTGCGAGATATTGCGCTCCTCGGATTTAGGACATTAGTAAATACCATCGATGGGCCGCAGAAGACATCGTCCTCTAAAGTTACCCCCTCGTAGAGGGAGACGTTATTTTGTACCTTGACATTATTTCCGATTGCGACGTTTGGTCCGACATAAACGTTTTGACCTATCCTGCAGTCTTTTCCTATCTTAGCCCCGGAAGAGATATGAGAAAAATGCCATATCTTTGTGCCCTTGCCAATTTGAGCGCCATCGTCTACGAAGGACGACTCGTGCACGAAATAATCTCTTGCCTTACGCTTCTTTTTATTTGACCTTGACCGGTTTGCCATTTGCCTCCAAAGACTCCTGCGCCGCAGTTAAAATCTTTAGTACATAAAGCCCATTCACTCCATCGCTAAAGGGCTGCGTATTATTTTTAACGCTATCGATGAAATGCTGACATTCTAATTTCAAGGGCTCAACCATATCTATCTTTGGGATATTTATATCTCCCTCCCTCACCGTAAGAAATGTCTCATAACTGCCATAGGCATTTTTTTTCTGCCAATCGAAACCTTTGTCATAGACCCTTAATTTTTCTGCGCTCTCCATATCATCGAATACCGCCATCTTTTTGGAGCCGACAACGGTAAATTTTCTAATTTTATGCGGGTCAAGCCAACTGGCATGAATATGCGCCATTATCTTATTTTTGAAATTGAGCGTAACAAAAACAACATCTTGGACTTCCTTCCTTATATAAGATTTGCCAGTCGCTGAAACCTCAAGGGGCACCTCATCCAAAAGGTAAATAGCTACGGAGATATCGTGGGCGGTTAAACTCCATAACGCATTCTCTTCTTCCCTTACCTGCCCTAAATTGACGCGCGTGGAATATAGATATTGAACCTTGCCCAATAGACCGTCGTCGATGTAATTTTTGAGTACCTTAATAGCGGGGTGATATAAAAGCAAATGCCCAACCATTAGAATCCTTCTATTCCTTTTGGCAGCCCTTATCATCTCTTTTGCATCGGCTACATTCAACGCGAGCGGTTTTTCAACGAATACGTGCCTGCCGGAAGATAATGCCCTTAGGGCAAATTTTGCGTGGGTTATAGGCAACGTTGCTATGACTACAGCATCAATTTGAGAATCTCTTATTAAATCATCGAAGTCGTCGGTTATCTTTATATTGCCGCCATACTGAGATTTTATCCTCTCTAGCACTTCTTTATTTTTATCGCAACACATCCTAATGCGGCAACCTCTCAAGTTATAGAAATTCCGTAACAAATTCTGCCCCCATAAACCTACGCCAACCTGTCCTATGGTAATCATCTTATATTCTCCTTATCTCTTAAGGAGACGCCTTAAGCCTTCTTCAAGTGATATCTTAGGTTCCCAACCTAAAAGTACTTTTGCTTTAGTTATATCCGGACAGCGCACCTTTGGGTCATCCGCAGGCAAGGGCTTAAAATCAATTACGCTTTTACTGCCACTTAGGGAGATTATTCTCTTTGCAAGGTCTAATAAGGTTACTTCGCAGGGATTTCCTAAATTTATAGGCTCGTTTACGTCTGATAGCATCAACTTATAAAGCCCGTTTATCATATCTTCTATGTAACAAAAACTTCTGGTCTGGCTTCCGTTTCCATATACGGTCAGCGGTTCATTTGCTGACGCCTGTATAATAAAATTAGGTATGGCGCGGCCATCGTCCTGACGCATCCGCGGGCCAAACGAATTGAAAATACGGGCTATCTTCGTATCAAGTCTATGAACCTTATGATAAGCCATTGTTATCGCCTCGGCAAAACGCTTCGATTCATCATAACAATTGCCGCACCATAACGCCTTACCATTCCTTCGCACATAAATAACATGGTTTGGCACGTTTACACAATACACGTAACCATTATATTTCTCTATTAGCCTTTTAGGGTATTTTGGCGTTAAAAAATCTTTTCTCTTGTCTGTAAGTATAAAAATAACTCGCGTTCCTTTCGATGCGTCTTTTACTGTTACGCTTCCCGCCATTCCTAATTTTAAAAGCACCTCCTGCATAGCGTCAATTAAAAATGGCGAGCTAGAATAAAATTTACGGCCGTCCCAAGAACCGTCTCCCAGCATCATAGCGTCGAAAAGAATTTTTAGTTGCTCATTGCAAAGCAATAGATGCTCTTCTGGTATATATTTTTGTTTTGCTTTGCCGAATTGACTGAGATATGTATAAAGCTGTTTACTTAAAATTTTGAATTGAGCATTTTCTTCAAAAAATTTAAATCCTAATTTTTCCAGACACGTTCTAATCCTATCTCTTGTCGTTTTATTTTTTTTGGACTTAAGAATAAGGACAGTATATATTTTGGTAGCGTACTCTTTATCACCTACTTGTTGTTTTCTGTGTCTTAAATACGTAGATCCTTCTGTAATAAAGTACCCAAAAAATTCAAGCCATAGGTCCATTCTTATTTTTTCCTGTTGTTTCGATTTAGCGTTTCGAACCAAAGGAAGATGAAACCACTCTTCTTTCCCGCCATTCCATTTCGCAGACTTTAGCATTTCTGTTCTGTCCCACCGTATGCATTCAAACGCTTCTACAAGATGGAAGCCATCGCTACTTCGTCTTCTTACATACATTTTATGATTCGGAGTAACTAACAGATCTATTTTATAGTTAGAGAAACGGATAAGTTCTCCTACATATCTTTCCTTAATAAAATCTGTTGGTTTATGATATTCAATATACCCTTCTTTATTCAAAGTTGCGACTTCTTGGCCCATCTTGAGTTGTGGAAAAAACTTCCAACCATTCTTTGTTAAAATTTCAGTATCTTCAGAGAAGCATCCCCTCACGCCTACAGGATTTACATTTCCCCAATAGGACTCTGGCTGAGGGTTAACTTGGGGATCGCCGTAGACCTCGCTGGTTGAAGCGAGTAGAAATTTCGCACCCTTTGCCTTAGCAACGCCTAACGCATTATGGGTGCCAAGGCTGCCAACCTTTAAAGTCTGGATAGGATATTTTTGGTAGTCCACTGGACTCGCAGGCGAGGCGAAATGGAGGACATAATCGATGGGTTCATCTATATCAATATATGTGGTGACGTCGTGTCTTATGAACTTAAAATTCGGGTCGCCGAGGAGATGGGCGATGTTATCCATTTTGCCAGTAATAAGATTATCTAAACAGATAACCCTATTACCCTTCACCATTAAGAAATCGCATAGATGTGAACCTATAAATCCTGCTCCACCCGTAAGTAATATATTCAAATCTGAACCTCTATCTTGTTTTCCTGACCAAGTTCTTTAGTATCTACCTCTCGCTTATCCCCTTCAAATGTAACGGCTTTGGTCAACTTGATAGACCGATGTTTATTGAGTCTCCTCTTGATATACCCCTTCTTCTCAATGGAAAGCAACCTGTCAACCACAGATTTATAGGAGTTTATTCTGCAGGCCTCTTGAATCTCACGAATGTAAGGTGCCTTTTTGTGGTTAGCTATAAAGGAGGTTATAAACTCATAAATCCTTCTTTGCTTAGAAGTTAGGGGAGCCCTCATCTAATTTTCCTTATAACGCTTTAAACTACAATTTTAATAAAAAAAACGAGGGATGTCAACATTTTTTACTGCCCTCGTTTAATATAAAATATTATAATATCTTATATTAAAATTTATTTCGTTTTAAATTATCATAATCTTTTTAACCTTCGGCAGGCCCTACTTAAAAAAATCAGAAATAGACTGCCCAAGGTATTCTATCTCCTCTTCCTTTAGTTCGGGAAAAATAGGTAAAGCCAGTGCTTCTTTAGCGGCCGTTTCGCTACTAGGGTAATCACCCTTTTTATAACCCAAGGATTCATAAACCCGTTGCAGATGCAAAGGAATCGGGTAATAAACTGCAGTAGATACCTGCTTTGAGGCTAAGAAATTTTTCAATTCCTCCCTTTTCTTTGTCCTTATGGAGTAAATATTATAGGCATGCTTACATCCTTGCCGTTCAACTGGTATTTTTAGTTTTGGGGCAAGGCCTAAGCGCCGAAAAAGCTCATTATATCGTTGGGCATTTCTCCTTCTAGCGTCAATCCATTTATCTAAATATTTTAACTTCGCCCTTAAAATAGCAGCTTGAAGTTCATCGAGTCGACTATTCCGACCTTCTAATTCATGGTGATATTTATCTATTGAGCCATGCGCCCTTAGCATTTTAATCCTATTGGCTATGCCTTTATCGTTTGTGACTACCATCCCCCCATCGCCATAGCCCGCGAGGTTTTTGCTCGGGAAAAAACTAAAACAACCTGCCTCCGCGAACCCTCCTACTGGCTTTGAATTAAATTCCGCGCCAATCGCCTGGGCGCAGTCCTCTATAACCCTTAGATTATGCCTTTTGGCAATTTTTAATATAGCATCCATATCGCATGGATGTCCATAAAGATGGACGAGTATTATCGCCTTTGTCTTTTGGGTTATTCTGTCTTCTATAAGTGAGGGGTCAATATTATAGGTATCTAACTCTATATCGACGAAGACAGGTTTCGCCCTATTCACACAGATTGACTCTGCTGTGGCAATAAAAGTAAAGGGGGTCGTAATAACCTCGTCGCCCTCTTTGAGTTCCAACGCTTTAAGCGAAAGTTCCAAAGCATCGCTACCGGAGGCTACGCCAACAGCATATTTCGTTTGACAATAATTAGCTATCTCGCCTTCTAATCTTTCGACGTTCTCTCCCAAAATAAATATGCCCTTCTCAAGGACAGGTTTTATTGCCGTTTCGATATCGTCTTTAATCTCCCTATATTGTCTAACCAAATCTACGAGTTGAATTCTCATATTGATCTCTCTTGTCCTTTAAACCATTTTACCGTTTTCTTCAGGCCTTCAACGAAATCGACCTTTGGATTTAGCCCAAGCAATTTTTTCATTTTAGTCGTATCGGCTAATGTATGTTTTACATCGCCAGGACGAGGGGCGGTAAAATAAGGCTCGATATTTTTATTTAATATCTGATTCAAAAATTTTACTAACTCTAATACGCTATAACTTTTCCCGCATGCCACATTAAGTACTTCTCCCGAGACTCCTTTGCAAGTGGCAGCCCTTAAATTTGCCTCAGCAACATTCTCTATATATGTGAAATCGCGAGTCTGTTTGCCATCCCCATGAATTGGTGGTCGTTCATCCTTTAACATAGAAGTAATAAATTTTGGTATTACAACCGCGTATTCTGATTCGAGAGACTGTTTTGGTCCAAAGACGTTAAAATAACGTAAAGATACGGTTTCGAGGCCATATGCCTTGCTAAATACCTTGCAATAATGTTCGCCGGCTAATTTAGTCGCGGCATAAGGCGATATGGGCTGAGGGTTTTGGCGTTCGTTCTGGGGTAACTGTCTTGAGTCTCCATATACCGAACTAGATGAAGCATAGATAACCCTCTTTACCTTCGCCTCCTGTGAGGCTATCAGGACATTCAACGTCCCTCTTACATTAACTTCACTGTAAGAAATTGGGTCGTTCATAGATTTAGGAACAGAACGTAACGCTGCCTGATGAAGGACATAGTTGCAACCTTTTATTATTTTTCTTAGCAGGCCTAAGTCTCTAATATCGCCTTCGATAAGTTTAATCTTATCAAGGATATCTTCGAGGTTCTCCCTTTTTCCCGCGACGAAGTTGTCAATAACTTTAACGCGGTGGCCTCTTTTTACCAACTCGTAAACAATGTTGGAGCCGATGAAGCCGGCTCCGCCAGTAACGAGATAAGTGCCCATATTAAATTTTAAAGCCTTTCTATTTTCTCTCTGTGCATGTTTATATGTCTTAAGGCGTTACGAGTGTCCAATATCAACTTAGAATTATTTACTATGAACTGATAGTCTATGGTGGAGTGGTCCGTTACAATTACGACACAATCTTTGTCCTTAAATGCCAAGGCTGTAAATTTAACCGATCTTAAAGTTTTGCCGTCCAAGTAAAACTCAGGGACAAAAGGGTCGTAATATGAAACTAAAGCTTGGCTTTCCTTCAAAAGATTTATTATCTCGAACGCTGGGGATTCCCGCGTATCTGTCACGTCCTTTTTATAAGCGACGCCGACGACTAATATCTTTGAGCCTTTAAGCGCCTTGCCAAACTTATTTAATGCGCGAGCTGTCCTCTCGATGACATAGTTTGGCATCGAGGAATTTATCTGCGACGACAAATCTATGAACCTCGGCTCGAACCCATGAATCCTCGCCTTCCATGCTAAATATATTGGGTCTATCGGAATGCAGTTATGAGTAATAATTCCGTTTGAGGTTACAAAGGTATTTGTATTTTCGACCTCTACCGAATAAACTTTTCCATCGATTGGCTGCAACTCGATATCTTTCACCCTAACCAAAGCGCAATTTTTCTTTAAACGATAGGATTTCTCTTTAATAAACCTGGTCTTATTAGAAAAATATTTTTCTAATTTTTCTTTTTTCTTCCCCCTCAATAGGCTCAAAAGTACTCTTAAATTTCTGCTGCCAAAAAATCTTAAGTGTTTATTATTGGCTTTTATGGTCGGTATCAAGCCTAATTGCTGTGTTAACAAAATAACCTGCTGAAATAAAGTTGGGCTTGCGGTGAAATAACTTACACAGGCAGTATTAAATTTATGCCTGTAGAGGTGGCCGTTCTTTACATAACTTCTGTTGTCGCTACTTGTTGCCTCCACACACCCATCTCCGCACAAGATTCCACTTAAAAGGGCCTGCTTAAAACTGATGGGAAGATTAAAAATTATGCTGGGGATCGTCATCGTATAAGAGTCAATGCCACAGCCTAATATATCTTTAATTAAATAACCGAATAAATTTGATGACACCTTAATGCAATCAGTTGAAAATCTTTTAGACCTATAAATGGAGTGGCTAATGCCAATTTTTTCGAGAATGGACTTTACATCATCGATATACCCTGTCTCATTCCGATTAAAACTGAATCTAACCCTGGTAGTTTGGCTATCTTTGGTCAAGCAGCCCTCGCTTAAATAATAACCTATAAGACGGCAAAAATCCTGGTCGATTTTAATCGTTGCCTTTATTTCCTGATAGGCATTGCCGGTACCAGTGCACAACTTAAGTTCATCCCTTTTAGTGGACAGTTTCTTTTCTGCCTCTAGGAAAACCTCGAGGGGAAGGTAATTATTTCTGAAGAAATCTCTATATTCGTAGTTCTTGGCTGCTTTCCTCAAATAAGGGATAAGCTCGACTTTATATTTAACCCACTGAAAATGGAGTGGCTTAACTCTGACTTTATAAGGCAAATCTTGTTTAAGATGCGCTATTAAATCTATCTTTGGAGCAAAGTTAGTAGCCGGACGAACATCTTTAGCCAATACAAGAACTCGATCGCCTTTCTTTAAATCACGAGCAAATTTTATTTTTAATTTATCATTATAAACTATATGAGGATGCTTATCGGTAAGGGTTATTACTCGATTATCCTCGGTTCTAACCTTAACGGTCAACCCTTTATATCTTCTGATGAAGAAATTCCTTATCTTCTGATAGCAAGGTTTTTGAGTTTTTAAATCAAAGGACAAAATTTGAACACCATCTGGGTTTATCAATGTCAATCCATCTGCTTTAAAAATTTGACCTAAGCATTCGGATGTGATTTTATGCTCAAAGTCTTTAACTTGTAAAGTTTCTAATCTGCCATTGACTTTCACAAATATATATTCATCTTGCCCAAGACAGTGGCCGCCCCAGCCGGGGCCCGGATAGAATGGCATAAAGCCAAATGGCTTGCTCTTGGCGGCCTCGATTACTTCCCATACATCTATTTTGAGTTTATCGCACATAAGCGCAAGTTCATTGGCAAGCCCTATGTTAACACCTCTAAATGTATTCTCAAGCAGTTTTACCATCTCGGCTACTTTTGTCGACGAGACCGGAATAACCTGTTCTACAATCTGACCATATAAAGACTTTATAACATCGACGCAATCGGACGTTATGCCACTTACAACTTTTGGTATATTTTGGGTCTTATAAACTTTATTTCCTGGATCTATCCTCTCAGGGGAAAATCCGAGGAAGAAATCGCTGCCCACTTTTAAACCCGTATCAGTTAATAAAGGAAGGATAACTTCATCGGTAGTGCCGGGGTAAGTAGTTGATTCCAAGACAACAGCTTGACCTTGCCTTAAATTTTTGGCGATTTCTTCAGATGCCGCTATAACAAAAGACATATCCGGCTCTTTAGTTTTTCTAAGAGGGGTTGGAACGCAGATTATTATCGCATCCGCTTTCTTTAAATTGGAATAATCTGAACTCGCTTTTAAAAATCCGTCTTTAACAAAAGGGCTCAGCTCTTCCGATGCGATATCTAAGATATATGAATTGCCAGAATTTATCTTCGCAACTCTTTTTCTATCAAGGTCTATGCCAACGGCCTTAAATCCCGCCTTTGCGAATTCCAAAGCCAACGGCAATCCTACATATCCTAAACCGATTACCCCTATCCTTGCCTTCTTGGATGATATCTTTTTTATCAACCTATTCTTATACATCTTTATCGTTTCACCTCGTCTGGTATCTAAACCTCCATCTCATATTGCATCTTGTAGTACTCTCGGAAACCTTTATCTGTCCGTTTTATCTTTTGCCACCAAGATATATTTTTTCTGTACCACTCTATCGTTTCATCAAGCGCTTCGTCAAAATCGTAACTTTTTTCCCATCCCATTGATTTTAATTTAGCGGAATCTAAAGAATATCGCAGGTCATGTCCGGGGCGATCCTTGACGAACTCTATAAGCTTGAAATCTAGCCCAAGTCTTTTTAAAACCGATTTTGCCAAATCGATATTTGATATTTCGTACTCTCCGCTTATATTATAGACCTCGCCTGCTTTGCCATTTTTAATGATAAATTCAATGGCATCGCAATTGTCTTTAACATATAGCCAGTCACGGATGTTGGCGCCTTGCCCATATACGGGTATCCTTTTATTTTCAAGGGCATTGGTGATCGTTAAGGCAAGGAATTTTTCTGGATATTGAAATGGGCCAAAATTGTTTGAGCTGCGGGTTATAATTAATGGCAATTTATAAGTCACGAAATATGAGCGCACAAGCAAATCCGCGGCGGCTTTGCTGGCGGCGTAAGGGCTGTTCGGCATAAGCGGGTTTCCTTCGGTAAATGACCCGCTCTCTATCGAACCGTAAACCTCATCAGTCGAGGCCTGAACAAAACGCTTTATTTTGTTCTTCTTTGCTGCTTCCAATAATACATATGTTCCATGCACATTGGTAGCGACGAAATTGGAAGCATTATGAATTGACCTATCCACATGGGTCTCGGCGGCAAAATTTATCAGAAAATCGCAGCCCTTTATCGCCTCCTCTACAACCGCGGCGTCGCAAATATCACCTTTAATAAAAGCATAATTCGAATTCTTCTCGATGTCCTTTAAGTTATCGAGATTGCCGGCATAGGTTAACTTATCGAGATTCACAACGTTATAATCTCGATTTAAGTTTAAGATATGCCTAATAAAATTAGAGCCGATAAATCCCGCTCCGCCTGTAACTAAGATTTTCATCCCGTTAGAAATCCCTCCAAAGTCGTTTTAGGGTTAATAATGTTGTGGGGTAACCATACATTATAGATTTGTCCAATATCAGTGCGTATTTTAAGATTTCTAACGGGATTCATCTTTTGTGTAACTTGCTTTCCCTTTGCGCAACGAGTTTATTCGCTCGAAAGAGGGACTCGAATGTCCCGCAGTCTGTCCACCAACCCTTCAATATATCGAACGTCATCTCGCCCCATTCTATATATCTGTTGTTTACATCAGTTATCTCGAGCTCCCCTCTCTTTGAAGGCCTCAATGTCCTTATGATATCGAAGACCCCAGCGTCATACATATAAATCCCTGTCACAATTAGATTCGATTTCGGATGCTTTGGCTTTTCTGTTATCCTAACGACTTTATTTCCCCTTACCTCTGCAACGCCAAACCTCTCTGGGTCTTCGACTTCCTTCAATAAAATCTTTGCGCCTTTTGGTTGTACTTTAAAATCTTCAACGTATTTCTGTATGCCCTTCTCTATCACATTATCGCCAAGCATTACCACTACCTTCCCATTATCTGCAAAATGCTCGGCGAGGCTTAGCGCATCGGCTATCCCACCTTCGCCTCTTTGATATGTATAATTTATATGTTTAAGGCCGAACTCTGCGCCATTTCCTATAAGCCGCAAAAAGTCTCCGGCGTTATTGCCGCCTGTTACGATCAATATATCGCGAATCCCCGCATCTACGAGCGTCTGAAGAGGATGATATATCATTGGCTTACAATAGACGGGGAGTAAATGCTTATTGGTTATTCTAGTCAATGGGCCAAGCCTTTTGCCTAAGCCGCCTGCTAAGATAACTCCTCGCAAAGACATCTATTTCCTCCAATCGTATGGTATATTATTATCATAAGGATCGAGCCTGTACTCATCCGGCTGCTGTCGATTATATGGCAACGTAGGAATATTGAGTATCAGCGATTCAGAATCCGCAATGCATTTAAAGCCGTGATATACCATCTTCGGTATCTTGACCATAAACGGCTCCTCCAATGACATAATAAATTCGTCTATCTGGCCCTTAGTCTTAGAACCTTCCCGTGGGTCATACAAGGCCAATCTTACCTTGCCCATAAGACATACGAAATGGTCATCTTGTACTTTGTGATAATGCCATGCCTTCACAATACCAGGATAAGCTGTCGTAAAATAAACCTGCCCGAATTTTTCGAAGACCTCATCGTCACACCTTAAAATCTCCATAAGCCTGCCCCTCTCATCCGGAATGATTTTTAATTTCTTGAGCTTGACTCCATCTATCATTTTTAAGCCCTGCCTATAGAGTAATATCTAAAGCCCAATTCGCTCATCACTTTTGGGTCGTATATATTTCTTCCATCAACTATAACCGGCTGTTTTAAAAGCTTTTTTATTTTAGTTAAATTAAGTTCCTTAAATTCATTCCATTCGGTCACCATTACAGCGCAATCGGCACCCTTGACGGCATCGTATGAATTCTCGCAGAATTTCACGTCTTTTAACAATGCCCTGGCTTTGTCCATCGCTTGAGGGTCATATGCACGTATTTTCGCCCCTTTCTTTTGAAGCACATCTATTATCTCAACCGATGGGGCAAACCTCATATCGTCGGTGTTCGGCTTAAATGAAAGTCCCAATATCGCTATTGTCTTAGCCGTTATGTTCCAAACGGCCTTTTCTATTTTATTGACCAGCAAGGTCCTCTGCAAATCGTTTATTTTCTTTACATCTTTTAACAATTCGAAATCGTAACCTAACTTCTCCGAAATGCGAATAAAGGCCTCTATATCCTTGGGCAAACAGAATCCGCCAAAACCAATTCCAGCGCTTAGGTATTCCTTGCCAATCCTCTTGTCTAAGCCCATCCCTTCTGCAACCTTTTGGACATCAGCTCCAACCCTCTCACAAAGGTTGGCTATGGCATTGATAAAAGAAATTTTTGTCGCTAAAAATGAATTGGAGGCATGTTTTATAATCTCGGCGCTCTTTATGTCAGTTACAATTATTGGGGCATTTAAGGGCCTATACAATTCAAGCAGGATATCCTTTGCCTTCTTACTTTCAGTGCCTATTACTATCCTATCGGGGTGCATAAAATCATTTATCGCAGAGCCCTCCCTTAAAAATTCCGGATTTGATGCGACATCGAATTTCACTTTTTTACGTGCATAACTATGAAGGGTATGTTTAATCCACGTCCCGGTCTCCACGGGAACGGTGGATTTTTCCACTATCGTGCGATAGGAAGTCATAAAATGAGCTATCTCTTTCGAAACATTTTCAACATAGGTTAAATCGGCTTCGCCATTTTCCTTCGGAGGCGTGCCTACGGCTATAAATATAACTTCGCTTTTTTCTACCGCCTCCTTTAGGCACGACGTAAACAAAAGCCTCTTTTCCCTTTTATTTCTTTTTATTAATTCCTCGAGGCCCGGTTCATAGATAGGAACTAAGCCGCGCTTTAATTTAGATATCTTATCTTTATCGTTATCGTTGCATATAACCTCGTTTCCTAAGTCGGCTAAGCAGGCAGCTGTAACAAGGCCCACATAACCCGCGCCGATTACTGCGAGCCTCACTTTTCCCCCTCTTTCGTCTGCGCCTCTTTTGCCTTATAGCCAGGTGGCAGTTGCGAACCGAACTTCGGCCTGTGATAATTCTTCTCGAATTCGAAAGGCACCTCTGGGAAAGCCTTCAGGCGGAATATCACCCAAATCGATTCCCCCTGGTCGCGTGTTATATTATATACTAACTCAACTATCCAACAATGCAAATCACGGCTTAATCTATATTCGTGCTCGGCCTGGTCATTAACTATTTTTCTGATGCCGCTTACAGGGTCGCTGAGGAATCTCTTAAAATCGTACCTCTGGTAAGTCGTAAATTTCCATTTTGGAGTGATGTTAAACATAAGCTCGCCTTCAATCTGGCTGCTGCTATCGTTAGTCCATCTATATCCTGCCCCGTAACTCCACCTCTTCTTTCCTATATCAGAGTAAACCTCCTCTCGTAAACTTAAAATATCGAGATCGGCATCCTCATCCCCCGTTATATCAAAAGAGAAGGATTCAAATTTATCCTTGTGGGGATCATAGACGGCGCTCGATAAAAGCCGCATCCAATTATATGGCCTCGACTCAAGCGATAGATTATAATTCGAGAGCTTGCTTCCTTTGTCCTCCTTAAATCCGAAATTATAACTTGTGCCGACTATAAATCTGACGAGGTCAACTGATTCAATCCTGTCGCCCACCATTCTCTTTGTCTGCAATTTGTTTTCAATGGAAGGAGATACCACGCTTTGAAAACTTAAGGAATCAACTCCATCGATTTGCTGAAGCCTGCT
The DNA here is from genome assembly GCA_964625025.1 of uncultured Planctomycetia bacterium. Taxonomy (GTDB): domain Bacteria; phylum Omnitrophota; class Gorgyraeia; order Pluralincolimonadales; family CAZUZR01; genus CAZUZR01. Next base: position 30,668 of record CAZUZR010000004.1, read on the forward strand.
CGATGGGATTGTTGGGTCATGCGTATAATTGTAAGTTACTGTGGGGGCGATTATATGCCTTAACTTATTAATTTCCATATTCAATAGATTTGATGCGACATCGAATACGCGATAAAATCTGGTATTAAAATCAATGCCTGTATAAAAATTGCCGCGAAATATGTCTTGATGTCCCTCGATATCTTTACTAAACCACGTCTGCTTCGTCCCCGTATAGGGTTTAACATTTAACCAACTGAAAAGGGTAGTCTGATAGGCAAGTTGATTATTGGTGTGAACTCTTCTTACGTCGTCATCTAATTCTGAAGGGGCTTTATATTTCTTTATTACATTCGCCCCGGATGCTTCCCCCATATAATAAAAATTGGTCTCTCCCAATCTTAAATTTCTGGTGTTCAATTTTAACTCCGGCAAATACTCTACAACGCTATCGAATCTGTTCACCCTTTTTTGAGCAAGCAAACTCGTCGTGTAAAATTCATTCGTCCTTATAACTGACGCATATGTGTTGTTAGTCATATCCCTCTGATAATCCCGTCGATAGTAATCTTTGACAAAGGTCGGGTCGTGCATCTTGTTATATTCTAACGTCGCAAGGGTAAGGGGATCCATCTGCCATTTATGGCGCAACTGAATCCTAAATCGCTCCTTCTCCTGGGTGGCTTTATCACTACTGGGGTTGGTCCATCTCTTCCATGCGCGCTTTCGCTGTAATCTCCTTTCGTGCATATAATAAGTTCTCAAAATACCTTCACCCATATTTGGAATTCCGTAGAAAAGGTCAAACCCACTTGCGAAATCCCTTTTTTCTCTATAATCCAAATGGATCCTGCCCTTGAAATCTTCGTTTAAATAATATCTCCAGGCACTAAGAAGGAATAGGCCCCATTCTTTACTCATTCCAGGTATTATAGTTACCCGAGGGCGATTTTCGTTTAAGGGATGGCTGTAATAAGGCATATAAAGCAGGGGCATATTCTCAACGAAGAATAATATATTTTTAGCGGTAACTTTATCTCCTAAATAGACCTTTATCTGCTTAGACTGCAACCTATAATGTGGACGAGTTTTATCGCAGGTTGTAATATAGCCGCGCCTTACGTGATATTCAGTATCTGCAACCTTTTCCGCTTTCTCGCCCTTGGCATAAAGCCACGGTTCGATATATGCTTTCGTTTTTAGGACCGTGCCTATCTTCGTCTCGAAATTATAAACGATGTGGTCGCCTTTGAAATAATTTTCCTCCTGTGTTAAGACCACGTCTCCTTCTGCATATGCCTCTTTTGTATCCACATGAAAGATGGCTCGCTTACAAGTTAGTTTCATATCCTGATGGGTAATTACGACATTGCCGGTTGCCGTTGCTACCTTTCCTTGCTCCAAATATTCAACCACATCTCCATTTATTACAACTGGCTCTTTTGCCTCATCGGCAAAAGCCGCAAAAGGTGCGCTTGAAATTATCAACGTTATGGAAATTATAATTATAAGCCTCAAAGATGACTCCGAAAAGATACGAAGACTTAAGTTTATCCCGCAACAAATTTTTGGCACGGGATTTATTTGCCAGAGGCGCGGGACTTTGGAACTCTCTTCCAATCGGCTAAAAATCTTTCAACGCCGATATCGGTTAAAGGATGTTTTATTAAATCCATTAATACATCGTATGGAATTGTTGCGCAATCTGCGCCTGCCAGTGCCGCTTCTATTACGTGCAAAGGATTTCTTATGGAAGCGACGATTATTTGAGTCCTTAAACCATAATTATCGTAGATTCGCCTAATATCCCAAATCAAATCCATGCCTCTGTGACCTATATCGTCTAACCTGCCGACGAAAGGGCTCACATAGGCCGCCCCCGCTTTCGCGGCGAAGAGGGCCGAAGGCGCAGAGAAACATAATGTAACGTTGGTCTGAATTTTTTCCTTGCTCAATATTTTAACCGCCTTCAAACCTTCCTTAACAAGCGGGATTTTCACGACGATATTCTTATCTATCTTCGCTAGGGTTCTCGCCTCTTTTACAATCTCATCGCAATTTTGGCTTACGGCCTCGACGCTAATAGGGCCATCGACGATAGAGCATATCTCTTTTATCAATTCCAAAAAAGGCCTGCCCTCTTTTGCCACCAGAGTGGGATTCGTTGTAACGCCATCTATCACCCCCATATCTACAGCATCTTTTATTTGCTGTATATTCGCTGTGTCAATGAATATCTTCACGGCCGTTACGCACCTCCCTTTTACCACCCCGTTACAGCACAACAGTCTGTAACGGGGTTCATTATCTCCTCCTAAAAATTATAAAAATAGGCCAGCCGCACCAACCATTCCCGCGTCAGCCCCAAGCTTTGCTTTTATGATTTTTACAGTCCTCTTGGGGATCAGCAACGCCCTTTCATCTACGGCATCCCTAATCGATTTAAATAATACCTTGCCGGCATTTGCTAATCCACCGCCTATTATAATCCTCTCAGGATTTAGTAGGTTTATTACTCCGGATAGCACAACGCCAATCCTTCTTCCGATTTCTTGCCAAAAAGCAACTGCCAATTTATCATTTACCTTTGCCGCATAACTTACGATTTCTGGCGTAATCAATGATAGATTGCCTTTTACCAATTTTTTAATTAAAGTAGCCCCTCCGGCCTCTATTTTGCTTTTTATCTCATCGAGGATATATTTATTGCCGACATATCTTTCAAGGCACCCGAAGCCGCCGCAATTACAGCGCAGCCCCTTCTCATTCAGTGGCATATGTCCAATTTCGCCCGCGACCGAAGATGAACCCCGATATAACTTCCCATCTATTATTATTCCTCCACCTACGCCGGTGCCAAGCGTCAAACAGACCAAATCCTTTGCGCCCCTGCCTGCTCCAAACCTATATTCGCCTAATGCCATAAGATTAACGTCGTTATCTATTAGCGTTTGCATTTTGAGCTTCTTCTCTAAAATTTTTTTTAGAGGGACATTCCTCCAGCCAGGAACGTTAGTCAAATAATATATAAACCCTCGTTCGAAATCGACTAAACCAGGCACTCCAACCCCTGTGCCCAGCAAATCTTTGGAAGTAAGTCGTGCCCTTTTTAAAATCCTCTCTATTTCATAAACGATAGCATAAAGTAGCGCTTCTTTCGTCCCATAATCTGTAGTTGTTAATGTCGCCCTGTGAAAAAGCCTCCCCTTTTTATCGACTAATGCCAATTTAGCGTACGTTCCACCTAAATCAACGCCTATAGCGTATCTTTTCATTTTGAAAAAACATATTATCGCAAAAATGATAATTTTTCAATAAGTTTTATTTACCCCGCACCTTCTTAACTTCGAAGAAATACTATCCAGTGAGAGGGTGCGGGGTTCAGGGCCAGAGGACAACCCTATTTCGTCCTTCCTCCTTGGCCTTATATAGAGCTTGGTCTGCACGGTCAATTAATGCGGGGACATCCCTGCCGTCATCGGGATAAGTAGCTAACCCCATACTTACAGTTGTAGTTATTATCTCATCGTAGGCCTTAAACCGATATCTTTCGGCCGATTGGCGAATTCTTTCCGCAACATTAGCAGCTGAGGTTTTATTTGTATCGGGAAGCGCAATTACGAATTCCTCTCCGCCATATCTGCCCACCAGATCGACTTGGCGGACATGTTCCTTCAAAATTTTAGCTATCTCCTTTAGCACTATATCGCCCACCAAATGTCCGTACGTGTCATTACATCCTTTAAAATGGTCTAAGTCCAGCATAAGAACGGATAAATGTAGGTTATGCCTTTTAGACCGTGCCATTTCTTCGTTTAACCTCTCCAAAAAATGCCTTCTAACATATACGTTGGTCAAACCGTCGGTTATCGCAAGCATCTGAACTCTTTCGTAGAGGCTTACTTTCTTTACTTCCAAAGCAAGTTGTTCCGCCATAATTAAGAGTTTCTCAATCTGATCTTCCTCTGCCCCCAAAATGGTTAAAATTCCAATGGGCATGCCTTCAGAGAGCAAAGGCAAGGCCGTAAAGGATTCCTTATATTCTTCCAGATATCCCTTTAAGGGATGTCTATCGTCAATGGGAGATTTCAAATATATAACCTCCTTGCGGGCCGAAACAATTTCTACCAAAATCTGGTCAAGTTGGCTGGGATATACCTTGGAAATATCGGCAGCCGATGCCATCTCAGAAGTGCCAGAAACGGCACCTAAAATTTCATACGTCATAGAAGCGACGGGAGATTCCTGCGTCTCATCAATTAATATGAGTTTCAATTTGCTAAATTTCAGAATGCCCTTAACCGCATCTCTGAATACCTTTAGAGTCTCTATCATATCCAAAGATGCGCTTATCTTCTTCGTGACCTCATAGAGGTCCAGCACTTGAGAGACTTGGTTTTCTAGGGTTGCGTTTAACTCCTTCAAGACCTTAAGTTCCATTGAGAATTCGTCAAAAGATGCCGTTGTTTTATTCAATGCAGATTTTTTTAAGATGCGATAGTCGTTATATATTCGGTTATAATATGCCGGCATTAATGGTGCGAGGTTTAAAAATACCGTTGAAGCCAAAAAGGGCAGTTTAAACGTCGGATTATAAGTCATCGTAATAAAAATGACGAGGCTAATTGCTATGGATATAAAATATGAAAAGGCATAGCCATATTCAAAGGCTGCCACCGTAATAGATATCAACGAAAGATTTAATATCGGCAGGGCAATGTGTCCGCTTTTAATAAAGATAAGTGAAAGGAGGATGACGAACATAGTAAAAATAACGATGGCCTTTTTAGAATATAGCCACTTGTTAAAAAATAAGCTCAACCCGCTAGAACTGCTATCCGCTCTTCTATGCTTTAAATTTCTAACGGGATTCATGCCACACGCACCCTATTTCTGCCTCGCTCCTTCGCCTCATATAAAGCGCCGTCGGCAAGCCTTACCAATTCATCCTTTACGATGGAATCTCGAGGAAAAATAGCGCATCCGATTGAAACCGTAACGCGCGTCTCCATCTGCCTCAAAAGGAATATCTCTGACTCTATTTTTTTTCTGAGCGCCTCAGCGAATTTTTGTGCCTGCGCTTTATCCTTGCCCAACAATATCAGTACAAATTCCTCGCCCCCATATCTGGCTACTAAATCCCCTGGCTCAACCGATGACTTTAAAATATCGGCGATATGCTTCAGTACGATATCGCCAGCGATATGTCCATATTTATCGTTGTAGTCTTTAAAATTATCTATATCTATCATCACTACGGCTAGCGACTGCCTTACCCTTGTCGCTTTGATGATATCCTCATCTAACCTATCTTTGAAATGCCTTTGACAATAAAGGCCGGTAAGGCCATCCCGTATGGCCAATTCCCCAATCCTATTATATAATTTTGCGTTCCAGATGGCGATTGCGGCTAGGTCCGCAAGAATAGCGAGTAATCTTAAATCATCGGATACGTAAGCATCCGACTCTTTAGACTCAATCCTCAAAACCCCTATGACTTTTTTCTCAGAGATAAGCGGCGCGGCTATCAGAGATTTGTATTCCCTCTTAAATTCTTCGGGTATCAAATCGAGGTTGAATCTAAAATCCTTACCTACATCCAAGATAAGTAGCGATTGCCGCTGTTTTAATACCCAAACATCAAAGATATCTCCCTTTTTTGACTTTATCGAGATTTGCCCTGATTTGCCTCGAGCCAATTTAAGCGCTAATTCTTGTGCCTCTTCTTCAACTAAGTATAAAAGACACGCATCTAATTTCTCTACAAGTTCAGATACATTATCAATGACAATTCCAACTACTGAATCTAAAGATAAAGTAGCGCTTAATTTAGCGGTTAAATCCTTAAGGATTGCATACCTTATAAGTTTTTCTTTTAGCGCCTCGTTCGTCTTCTGCGTAGAAGCATATTCAACCTTTAATGCATTTCGTTCTTCATCTAAATTATCTATTTGTCTTTCTACCGAAAGCCCATACGAAATCATCCTATTTTTAAACGACGCGGCAAAAAAACCAATGGCAAAAAATATTAGGATTTGATAATTAAGGCCTGACATCTTCGTGCCACTCCAAACGAGAAAGGTAACTATCGAAGATAGAAAAATGAATAGCCACAGCCCAATCTCGCCGAAGGCAGCCCAAGCGAGCATTATCATTACATTAAACAAAATAAGAATGGGGCTGATTAATCCTTTACAGAACGAATATTCGGTGGGGAATTTTCGGCAGGCAAAAAAAATAGAATAAGTCCCAACGAGAAAACCCGTGATAGCAAGGAATCTTAAAAATAATTTATCCTTTTTCAAACTATCGCTTTTTCGGTATCCTTATCGAAGAAATGGACTTTGCCCATATCGAACACCATATCGATGTCGCGATTGACCTCGGGCTTATCGTGGCCTCCAACGCGAGCTATAAAGCCCTGTTTAGGAGTCGCCATATGAAGATAAACTTCTGAACCCATGGGTTCCACGACATCCACTCGGGCAGTAATAGTGTGCTCGGCAGGAGCTTCTTGGACGAAGAGTTTATCGTAGATATCCTCGGGCCTTATGCCAAAGGTTATTTCCTTTCCTTCGTAACTTGCAACTTTCGGAATCATCTCGTCTACAATCTTAACCTTAAAAGTCCCTTCATCGAAATAGAATTTGCTATCTACCTTTGCTATCCGCCCTGTTAAAAAATTCATCGCTGGACTTCCAATGAAACCAGCGACAAATTTATTCAAGGGCCTATCATACAAATTAATCGGATCCGCAACCTGCTGGACAATCCCATCCTTCATCACTACGATGCGATTTCCCATTGTCATCGCTTCAACCTGGTCGTGCGTAACGTATATCATCGTCGATTGAAGCCGCATATGAAGCTTATTTATTTCGGTCCTCATCTGGACTCGCAATTTCGCATCGAGGTTGCTCAATGGTTCATCGAATAAAAATACCAACGGCTTTCTAACTATTGCCCTTCCCACAGCAACCCTCTGCCTTTCACCACCTGAGAGCTCCTTTGGCTTCCTATCCAAAAGTCGCCGTATCCCGAGGATCTCCGCCGCCTCTTTTACGCGCTGGTCTATCTGCGCCTTGGAATATCTCCTTAAACGCAAGCCGAATGCCATATTCTCGTAAACTGTCATATGCGGATATAGCGCGTAATTCTGAAACACCATCGCGATATCGCGGTCCTTCGCGGGCACGTCGTTTACGAGTTTATCTGCGATATAAATTTCGCCTTCTGTTATCTCCTCTAATCCCGCTATCATCCTAAGCGTTGTGGACTTGCCACAACCAGAAGGCCCAACTAAGACGACAAATTCCCTACTTTCAATTCCTACTGTGACATCGCAAACAGCACGGATATTACCGGGGAAAACTTTTGTTACATGATTTAAACTTACCTGGGCCATTGTGCCTTTCTTTTGCTGTTCAATTCCTAATTTAATAATACAATATAGGTTAATTGCCTGTCAAGTTAAGTAATCAATGAGTTGGCCGACGGTCGCCTTTAAATTCTTCCTATGAACTATCATATCAATTAGGCCGTGTTCTAAGAGAAATTCGGAGCGTTGAAATCCATCGGGCAATCTCTGCCTTATAGTCTGTTCGATAACCCTTGGACCTGTGAATCCAATCAGCGCCTTTGGCTCAGCAATCACGACGTCCCCCAAAGATGCGAAGCTCGCCATAACGCCAGCCATCGTAGGATTGGTCAGAACTGAGATATAAGGAACCTTTGCCTCATGGTGTTTGGCAATTGCGGCGGAAGTCTTTGCCATTTGCATAAGCGAGTACATACCTTCGTACATACGCGCTCCACCACCTGAGCCTGAAACTATTACGATGGGCAGCCTTAAATTCATTGATAACTCCACAGCCCGCGTTATCTTCTCCCCCACGACCGAGCCCATCGAGCCCATAATGAAGCGTGAATCCGTCACTGAAAATAGAATCCTTTTACCGTTGAGCATTCCTATGCCTGATACGCATGCCTCGGAAAGGCCGGTTGAAACTTGATCCTGCCTTAACTTCTCTTCATAAGTTCGTGGCCCTTTAAAAAGCAGGGGGTCAAGCGACTTCAAATTGCTATCGCGCTCTTCAAAACTGCCCTCGTCCAAAAACGTAGCGATACGCTCTTGGGCGCCGAGCGAAAAATGATAATTGCACTTTGGGCAAACCTTCAAATTCTCTTCAAGGGCTTTATTATAGATAATCTCGCCACATTCTTCGCATTTTGTCCATAAGCCGTCGGGCATCTCCCTTTTTTTGGAGACTTTTACGATTGTATATTTTGGTTTTCCAAAGATAGGCATCTTTATTGCAATTTGTTTATCATTAAACCCGAAAGCGGCTTCGGATAAAAATATGTAGTTTTGTGAGGCATCTTCTCGCGGCATTGAGCAATCTTCTTCACATCGTCTAGTAAAGGGGGATTCAAAAAGAACGCTGCTCTATCCTTGCCTCTGTCAACCCACTCAAAAGCGACCTTTGGGTCCCTAGTAAAATGAATCGCCTTTTCAGCGGTTTTGCCCTTCATGCCGAGGACCTTTTTAAAAATCAAATTATGCAAGATAACGACGTCGAGATTCTTCCAATGAACCGAATACTTTGCCTTAATAAAATTATGAATGGTCTTATGCTTTAATAATAAACAGAAGTAATCGCCTTTGCCCAAATACACGCTGAATGCTCTCTTTTTCTTAGCCTCCATTAAAGCGAACATCTTAAGTTTATCCTCCACTGATATTATATCAAAAAATTCCTTAAGTTTAGGTATATTTTTTCTAAAATTGGCGTAAGACAATCCTTCGACCATTCGATGAGTGGGTAAAATAGTAAGCGCATTTTCATCTGATATAGCAAAATACATCATTACATAATCATAATTTCTTGAGCCCTTCGAATTTGCCCTGCGCATGACGTTACGCATTTTGAGCGCCACTTCATATCTGTGATGCCCATCAGCGATTAGCGCCTGTTTATCCTTCATGAGAGATATCAACTTCATTATCATAACTTTATCCGACATTCTCCAGACCTTATGCTTTACATCTTCAAATTCTATATCGATTATTGGTTTATGCGCCCTTATGTAAGCTATCAGGGTTTCGGTTATTCTATTATCGTCGTCGGAGAAAACCGAAAATATCGGGCTTAAATTTGCCCTCACTTCCTTCATTAATTTAAATCTGTCTTCTTTTGGAGCAGCGAAGGTATGCTCATGTGGAAGGAAACATTTGGGGCCCTCTTCCTCTAACTTGGCTAAGGAGACGAAGCCTAATCTTCTCATCCTCTTTCCGTTATGGATATATTCTTGATTATAGATATAAATAGAAGCAACCTTATCTTTAATTAATATCCCATCTTTAATCCATCCCTCAAAGTAATCTTTTGCCCTTGTATATCTATTATTGACCTTGCCATCATTCGTGGCTGCCTTTCCTAAAATTATTCGGATGAAATTATATGGATGGGCCTTATAATAACGCGACTGTTGGCGCGGGGTGATTATATCGTATGGTGGCGTGAGGACCTTGGACAGGTCGCCTATCATATTACGATTATATAAAATTCCTCTAAATGGTTTAATTATCGCCATCTTTTTATTAATCCAACGAACGTCGCACCGAAGAAATCGAAAAGTAGATCGTAAAGGCTCGGGTCCCTATTTCTTACAAATAATTGGTGAAATTCATCGCTGGCGCCGTATAATGTCGCTAAGATAACGGAGGTAATTATGGCAGTGCCTCTGCTTAAATTCGCACCTGTCCCTATGAAAGCGCGAATTAGAAGATAACTTAAGATGCCGTACTCAATGGAGTGCAGCAATTTATCAAAGAATGGAATCTCTAACTCTACTGGAAATGGCTGTGGAATTGAGGAGACGATAAATATTATAACACAATAAAAAATAACTGGAAGCCAGAATTTAATAAATTTTTTCTCTGTCGAGATTTTCCTTGGCTGGAATTCACAAGCACCATCGCTCACTTAAATAAATCCTTCAACTTGTTCATAAATGACTTGGACTTAGGGAATACATCCTCACCTAATGCCTTTGCAAATTCTTCAAGAAGTTGCTTCTGTTCGGCGTTTAAATTTGTGGGCGTCTCGACGAGGATGCGCACATGCTCATCGCCGCGCCCTGAAGGTCCATGAAGGTTGGGTATGCCTTTGCCCTTCAACCTAAAAATTCTTCCGCTTTGTGTGCCAGGAGGGATTTTCATCTTAACCTTCCCCTCCAAGGTAGGAACATCTATTTCTGTTCCCAACGTTGCTTGCACCATAGACATCGGAATCTCACAAAGTATATCGCTATTGTGGCGTTCAAAGATTTCATGCGGTTTTACATAAATAAGGACATATAAGTCTCCACGTTGGCCTCCTCGTAGGCCTGCTTCACCCTCTTGGCTTATCCTAAGCCTCATACCACTTTCAATTCCAGCGGGAATCTTTACATTTATCTTTCTTTCAACAACGACTCTGCCTGTCCCCTTACATTTCTGGCACGATTTCTCTATGATATTGCCTTCCCCTTCGCATCTATCGCAAGTGCGCGAAAAGAAGAAACCGAAGCCGTGGGAAGTGCTTATCTGTCCTGTTCCGCCACATCTTGAGCATTTGGTTTTGCCATGGCCTGGCGCGGCACCTTCGCCTTTACAGGTTTGACAAATCTCATGCCGTGGTATAACAAAATCTTTTGTCGTCCCGAATGCGGCCTCCTCAAAAGTAATCTCTAAATCATATTGAAGGTCTGAGCCTCGACGTCTGCCTCTTCTTCTTGTTCCACCAAATAACCCAAACCCCTCAAAAATATCTTCGAAGATGCTGCCGCTTATTCCCAGGTCCTCAAATATGCTTGAAAAATTTGCTCCTCGAAATATGTCTTCATATGTATAACGCGAATCTATACCTGCGTGGCCAAACTGGTCATATTGAGTGCGTTTCTGCGGGTCGGAAAGAACGGCGTAGGCCTCGGAGATCTCCTTGAATTTCTCCTCGGCTTCCTTCTTGTTGGTGGGATTTCTATCGGGGTGATATTTTAAGGCGAGTTTCCGATATGCCTTTTTGATGTCATCAAGTGGGGCATTCTTATCTACCCCTAAAATTTCATAATAATCGCGTTTTTCCGCCATCTTTGAGTTAATTGAGTTATAGAGTTCACCCAGTTGCTTGAGTTAATAAAAATCCATCTCGTCTCAACCCAATAAACTCAAGTAACTCAATGAACTCAATAAACTAAATTATTTTATTTCTTCTTATCCTTTCCCTCGTCCTCGTCGACTTTGTATTCCGCGTCGATGATGTCTTCTTTCTTGCCCTTATCTTCCTTCTCCTCTTTGCCCTTCTCTTCTCTTTCTTCCGTCGGCTGCGGACCTGCCTTCTTTTGCGATGCGGCTTTGTAAATCTCCTCGGCAAGTTTATGTGAGGCCTTGGTCAAATCCTCTATCCCTCTTTTTATTCTATCTACATTCTTATCCTTGATTGCAGTCTTAAGGTCATTGATTTTGGCCTCGATATCAGCGCGTTCAGCCTGGTTAATCTTATCGCCATAATCCTTAAGCGATTTTTCCGTTACATAAACGAGATTGTCTGCCTGATTGATAGCTTCTACCTCTTCCTTTCTTTTTGTATCCTCAGCTGCAAACTTCTCCGCATCCTTGACCATTTTATCAATCTCTTCTTTAGATAGTTTCTTGGGTGCAGTAATACGTATGGACTGCTCTTTGCCTGTGCCTAAATCCAAGGCTTTCACATGCACAATACCATTTGCATCTATGTCAAACGTAACCTCAATCTGTGGAACGCCACGCGGTGCAGGAGGAATACCTACCAAATCAAATCTACCCAATTCCACATTATCGTCTGG
>CAZUZR010000005.1:0-724 GCA_964625025.1 uncultured Planctomycetia bacterium
CGGGTCGCCGGAGATATGCAGGTGGCTATTGGTATGAACCGGCCCATATAAAGCGTCTCCGGTAATAAACCAGACAGGCACCCTGTACCATCCATACCACCGAAAATGCTCGTCGTTGCTGAAATACGCATATCGCGCATAAGTATCCACCTGAACTTCGTCAACGATTTGTCGGGTTGAATCCCCTGCCTGGCCCGTCGAGATAATCTGATATCTTTTCAAATTTGTTCCAGGATTATTGTTGTTAGGGTCTATAGTGACCGTGTAAGTTCCGCTTTCGATTGAGGGGCCGCCAGTGATATTAAAAGCTGCCGTGCCTGATGGAGGAGAAGGTTGTGAACGCAGCCATTCTAAGCCATAACTAGCCCCCGCCTCAGCAGCGTAAAAGGCAGCCATAGTATTTTTCGCCCTTTCAGCTGTCCTCATCTCGTTTATGCTGCGGGCAAGGTAGGCTGAGCCTAAAATTAACAATACGCCAATCACTAAATAAGCGGTGATAATGAGAAAGCCTTTTCTGTTATTGAGCATATCTTTAATTTCTCAACCTCACTTTAGAACTTAAGCTCAATTGACTTAAGCGACTTTCCAACGTTGTCTTTTGAGTCTGCAATGTTATTTCCAATATATTCGGAATCGTTGAGTCACGTCGGAATTGAAGGCTGGTTACATTATTGGCCAGCACCGTAGTTGCACCACCGGTAGTCCGTAACAGCTGACTGTTGTT
>CAZUZR010000005.1:734-18784 GCA_964625025.1 uncultured Planctomycetia bacterium
GCCAAGATGCTAGTTGTGCCATCCTTCGTCTTTAAGAGCTGCCTATTGTTCAATCCGCCTAAGGAATATCCAATGGGATTAGACCATTCTATATTGCCTAAGCTATTGAGCACATCGCCATCGCCGTCTACATCTTCAGGGATGCGAAAGGCAATGGAATTATAATAATTATCGTCTGCTGGAACGCCTGAGATGGTGGTGGAGCTGGTTTGGTGCAATTCCCTTACCATAGCATCCATACCTCGTCGCGCATCTTGAGTTGCCGCTATCTGAGCATCGCCCGAATGCCAGGATACATTGCCCAGCGATAAGACTGCAAAGATTGCGCCGCTTATGATAGTGAATATGAAAAGGACGATCATCATCTCCACTAAAGTAAACCCCCTAATTTTGTAAACTCTGTTTCTCATCTTACTGCCATCAGCGTTACTATCGAAGCCGGGGAATCGATTATGCCATTTCCATTTACATCTTCGGTGCCATCTAATCTCCCATTGAGGGCGATGCCTCCACCCCTTCCATTATCCTCTCCAATTATCCTGCCGCCCCTTTGTCGCCAACATACACTTATCGTGACCTTTAAGAGGTCCGGATTAGAATCGTTGATTTTTACCGACCCCTCGCCATCCGAATTCGGAATTCCCGAGGCCTCAAAAGTTGTATTATTGTAATCATCGTAAATGCTATAAAAATTGTAATCGCGAATTTCTTCCAATGTTTGTTGGGCGGCGTTTATAGCCAAGGTCAAATTTTTGGCAGTTTCGTTAATGGTAAAACATCCCACATAAGTCGCTAAAAGCCCCACCACGACGACGATTAGAACTGCCGCCGCAAGCATCAGTTCTATCAAAGTAAAACCATTCACATTATACCTCACACTATAAATTTATCATATTCAGGGTGGGATATCAAGGGTAATCCGCGGGGTATCAAGGGGACGGTCCAAAAAGTGCCAGCCCTACACTCCTAGGGCGGCACCAAATGGACCGTCCCCTGGTAACGCGTCCCCTATTTTTCCTATTTTTCTTGACTTTTTTATATTAAAGATATAGACTAAAACTAAAATGGGAAGCGAGAAATTAATCAGCCAACGTTTTGCCCCGTTAGATAGGCACAGCAGGAGAAATGGCAGGTGTTTAATCTAACGGGGTCAAAAGTCGGTGTGGAAATTGTCGATTGAGAAGAGCAGGGGATTTATTCTTATAGCAGCTTTTTTAGTGATTGTACTCCTCCTAATCCTGGCAGGCACATTTTTTATGACTTCGCTTACAGAGCAAAGGATTTCGCAAAGGCAATCGGCAATTGCAACCGCTTTTTATTTAGCCGAGGCAGGAATAGATGATGCTATCGTGAGGTTAAGGGTTGATAATATGTACTCAGGAACTACGCCAGCTACCACAAGCTTAGGTATCAAAGGCGAATTTGAGACGACGGTGACTCAATTTGACCCGACTGATCAGCCGGCCGTTAGACGAATAGAGTCCTTAGGTTTTACGCCGAGCAAAGACCCTTCTGCCTTTGGTTATCAGATGAAAAAACTTGAGGCATATGTAAGGGTCACTCCAAATCCGCTATTTCCGATGGCGGCCTTTGCACAAAAAGAGCTCGATATAATAGGAAATTCTTTAATAGACAGTTACGATTCCTCTAAGGGCGGTTATGGCCCAGGCAATTCGGGTTCTAATGGTGATATAGGAAGCAACAATGTGGATGCCCAAGATGGCTCAATTGAGGTTCGAGGAAATTCAACGGTCAAAGGCGATGCTACAGTGGGCCCTAGCGTGCCATATCAGGATGCGATTGAAGTCTGGGAGAGTTCAACTATCACAGGGACCCAATTCAACGCTTCAAATGAGACTGCGTTGCCACTCGTCGTGATTCCGGAGGGCATTTCCAACTCCGGGGACTTAGAAATATCAGGTGAAGATAAAATAGTTTTGCCCGGTGGTAATTATTGGTACTCTTCGATTGAAATCACTGGGAATGGCTCCTTACAATTTACAGGGTCCAGCACAGTTTATGTTACAGGCGATATTGAAGTTGCGGGAAACGGAATAACCACTTCTAATGACCTGCCCGCAAACCTCATTATTAAAGTCGTAGGCGAGCGGGAAGTTAAATTTACTGGCAACGCTGATTTTTATGGCGGAATATATGCTCCTCAATCCACGGTTCAAATTAGTGGGGAGGTCAAGGCCTTCGGTGCAGTTGCAGGCGATGAGGTTAACATAACTGGCGATATCGGGTTGCATTACGACGAGGCCTTAAGGGATGTTTCAGGCGGAAGCGGCTACTTGGTTACTTTGCTTGCCTGGCACGAAGCCTATGATTAAATTTCCTTCTATAAGTTTAAAAGGCTTAGATAAGACGAAACACAAAGTTGGCTTGGATATTGGCACCTCGTCCGTGAAGGCAGCGGCGTTAGCACACCAAAGGCAGGGCTTTGAGCTAGCCGCCTTTGCTGTGGAGCCATTCGAAGGCGAACGCTCTAAAGAGAAGGTCGGGGGGGCGCTCAGGCGAGCGTTTGAAAGGTTGAATATAAAGGAAAAAAAGGTTGTGATATCTGTGGCGGGTCATTCGGTCGTTGTTCGGCAAGTGCTATTTCCGAAGATGAGCGAGGGCGAGCTTAAATCTGCGATAAGATACGAGGCGGAAAAGCATATACCATTTAATATAAGCGAGGTCTATTTAGATGTGCAGGTGGTAGATAAAAAAGCAGAGGATAATAAGATGAAAGTCCTCATAGTGGCCGCAAAAAAAGAATTGATAGGCGAACGTTTGAACTATCTTAAGGAGGCCGGCCTTGAGGCGGAAGCCATCGACTGTGACTCGATTGCGCTAACGAATGCGTTTATTTTTAATAACCCTAAGTTAGGCAAGGATAAAACCGTTGCGTTAATAAATATTGGCGCAAGCATGACCAATGTCTGCATATTAAAGGATGAGGTTCTAAATTTCGTTCGTGATATTGATATAGGCAGTGAGGGCTTGGAAAATTTGGAGGCGCAGATACGCTCATCCTTCGACTATTATGAGAATCAATTTGGAAAAGGAATAGATGGCATCTACTTAAGTGGCGGAGGCTCTAAGAAAGAGGGCTTGTCCTCTTGCCTATCGCAGGCATTCGGAATCGAGGCCTCGGCGTGGGATCCGACTAAAAATTTAACGATTTCTCAAAAAGTACTTATGCAGCAACTTAAGGATGTTTCGAGCCAGCTGGCGGTCTGCATCGGGCTTGCTATGAGGCGGTAAAATCTATGATAGAGATTAATCTTCTCCCTGAGGAGCTGCGGAAGCAGAAAAGGCAACTGTTAAAGCTTCCAAGAGTGCCAGCATTGCCGTTTGTCGCCGGCGTTATCGGAGTTTTAATCGTTATTCAATTTCTATTGGCGATTGCGATTCAAGCGAAGAAGGTAACCCTTAATTCACTAAATAAAAAATACGCTTTGATTTCAGCCTCAGCGCTTAAGGCAGGTGCATTGGAAAATAGCCTGAAAGGATTTTCATCTAAAATCGTTGCCGTTGATAATTTATCATCGCTAAGGTTCAATTGGGCAAGGAAATTAAATGACTTATCCGATTCGGTAGTTTCGGGCATTTGGTTAAGAAAGGTGTATATTAAAAAGGCCGAATCCCTTGGTCAAACGTTTCAGTCAAGACAGCCGCTGATGATAGAGGGCTCAAGTACAGTGCCTGGCGAAGCAGGGCCTGACGCCGTTGGCAAATTTGTAAATTCCCTTAAAGGCAATAGCTCATTTTCCGAAGATTTCGACGAGGTTGAACTTATCGTAGTTGAACGCAGAAAAATTAGACATACAGAGGTAATAGATTTTATAATAGCCTGTCATTTTAGAACAGGAGGGGGCCTATAAATTTATGCCATTCTCTCTACCTAAAAGCGAGAAAGAAAAGACGATATTGTTCGCGTTCGCTGCCGCCTTGATTTTTATCGCCTCAATTCAATTTATCGCACGTCCTGAGATTCGAACGTTAAGTAAGTTGACCAAGGAGATATCTCAAGTGAGGGGCAATTTGAAAAAGGCCGAAGCTTTAATCGCACGCAAACCCCAGATGGAAAATCAAATGGCATCATTGCAGGCAAAATTAGAAGATATTAAGTTGGTTTTGTCGCACCGCTTCGACCTGCCTAATATCCTTCAAGATATATCCCGCATTGCAGGCGAATCGAAGGTAAAGGTCCTAAAGATGGAACCGCTTAAGTTGGAAAAGCGACTACAGCCAGTAACGCAAGCCAAAGAGGTTGAAGGGCAGACGCCGCTTCCGATTTACGCGCAGAACCCCGTAAATATAGAGGCAAGGGGCAGCTATCATGGGCTTGGAGAATTTATAAATAGGATAGAAAATTCAAAAAATCTTATGTCGATTGCGGATGTAGAGATAGAATCTAATTCGGGTGATATGTTTAATCATAATATAAGATTATTAATCGTAGTCTATCTCTTACAGGAGGAGATTTAAGAGCGAGTGAGGATTTTTATAGGAGTTACTTTGTGCGCTTCGTTCCTTATCGCGGCAACCTATTTTTCATTTGGGCAGGGCGTCTTTAAATATGATCTGCATGGCAAAAGGGATCCATTTATTCCTTTAGTTGATAAAGAGGGGAATCTACTTCCAGAAATGCGCCCCATTGGCTCCCTCGAAGAATTAAATTTACAGGGGATACTTTGGAATGAGAAGGGCGAATCTTACGCGATAATAAGCGGCACCGTTTTAAGGGTGGGAGATGCGCTTTTAGATTATAAAGTTATAAAGATAGAACAAAAGGGCGTAGTCCTCACCAGGGCTGGTGAGGAGGTTACAATAAATTTACATGTAGTCGAGGAGGAATAAAAAGATGAAGCGGTTTTTATTTATTGGGAGCATTGGTTTGTTGGTTTGTTGGTTTGTTGGTTTTTCCACTGGTGCCCAAGAGGTTGAAGCGCCGCTGCAGGCGGCAACGACACAAGGACAAACAGAGACCAAGCCAAAGGAAGTCGTAGCGCCAACGACGAAAGAGGGCAATGTCACTATGGACTTTAAAGACGCCGACATACAAAATGTGCTGCGCGTATTATCTTATAAAAGCGGCGTCAATATCGTTGCAAGCAAGGAGGTTACGGGGACAGTTACGATGCGTTTAGTAGATGTTCCATGGGAACAGGCATTGGACGTTATATTAAAGACCTATGGCTTCGCCTATGAGCGCGATGGCAATATCATTACAGTTTCTACAGTGGATACGATGAAGGAGCGAAGGGAAAAACAGAAGGAATTAACCGAGATAGAACCCGTCACGACAAAGGTTTTTACATTACAATTTCTCGATGCCGCAGACGCGAAGAAGATGTTGGAGCCGCAACTTTCTCCGCAGGGGAAAATCTCAGTTTTAGAGGTCACCGGACAAAAGGGATGGAAGTTTGGTGTGCCAGCCGCAGGGGAAACAGTTACAGAAGAAGGAAAGGAACGAAGGGCGAGGGAAGCAGCGAGGTCGCGCGCTTTAGTGATAACGGATACGCCAACTTATTTAGACAGGATTGTGAAGGTATTAAAAGAGATAGATATAAAGCCCAATCAGGTTTTAATTGAAGCCAGGATAATGGAGGTAAGTAGAGATGTTTTAAAGGACTTGGGAGTAGAATGGGCGACCGGCACGAGACTGGAGACGCGGGCTACTGATAGAAGTGCAGGTCATATTCCTGTAGAAGTTGAGGACAGAGATGCCTCTATAACAGGTAGAACTTATTCTGCTGGGGTTACTCCTGCTAATTTTATTCCGAAAGCTACAGGCCTTACCACTGCCAATGCAGGCGTCGAAATATTATGGAAAAAAATTGTGGGCAAACAGATGGAGTTTATGATACATGCGATTGAGGAGGATGTCAGGACAAATACCTTGTCCGCGCCAAGGATATTAACTCTATCCGGCCAAGAAGCCGTAATTTTGGTTGGTGAAAAATATCCTATTCTTGAGACGAACATTTCAGGGACGAGCGGCACGTCTACTACCACCTTGGATTATTACCAAGATATAGGAATTCAATTATATGTCGTCCCGCAAATAAGCGGGGACGAGAAATTTGTAAATATGATTATTCATCCTGTTATCTCTTCTTTTACACAGACTGTGGGTACAAATGCTTATCCTAGATTGGTCACCAGAGAGGCAGAAACGCAGGTGCTTATGGAGGATGGGGAGACCATTATTATAGGAGGTTTATTAAAGGATGTGAAGTCGAGAGGTAAGATCGGCATTCCAATTTTGAGCGATATTCCACTCATTGGTGCCTTATTTACTACACGAACCACCGATATAGAAAAGATAGACCTTTTAATCTTTATTACTACAAGGATAGTTAAGCCAGGCGAGCTTACGGAACAGGAAATGGCGATGATACAAAAGGCTATGGAGGTGGGGCAACCAGATATTAGCCCTCAAGAATCGCCCGCGAAAAAAGAAGAGAAGAAGGAGAGCGCAAAACCAGAAGGATACACCAAAGGCAATAAGGGGTTCTTAAAGAAGGAATAGCGAGGTCTTTTATTTTAAGAGGCATAGCGCAAATCTTAAGAAGCGAATGCCTTTTTATTATTCGTGTTCAAAGACGAAAGGAGGATTAAGATGAAAAGGAACGCGGCGATATCGTTATTTTTTATAACGTCGCTTTCGCTGTTATGTCATTTGGCATTGGCCGAAGCCATAGATTATGATGATGAATATAATAATGCTATACGCCTTAAGGGCAGTCGTTCAATCGACACCGATCTTTTAATCAAGAACACGACCGAAGTCCTGCATAAAGAGAATATGAAGACGCACGCTGAGCTTGAAAAATTAAAAAAAGAGGTAGAGGAGATAAAGAAGGCGATTAAGGAAGTGAAGGATATCCTCGAAGGTGGAGGCTAAAGGGCCGGTTTTAAAAATCGTCTTTGCCAAAAGGGGCAATATGAAATATATGTCCCATCTGGACATAGTCAGGTTATTCCAGCGCGCGGCGCGCAGGGCTGATATTCCGGTTGTGTTGTCAAAGGGTTTTAGCCCGAGGCCTAAAATAAGATTTAAGCGAGCTTTAAAATTAGGGATTGAGAGCGAGGCAGAGGAAGCCATATTTGAATTGGATTCGTCAATGTCCTCCGATGATTTTAAAGGTAGATTAGAACGTCAATTGCCAGAGGGAATCGAAATAAGATTCGTTAGCCTGTTGCTTTGATAACGGGCGAACGGGATAACTAGAGTTAACTAAGATAACAAAAATATGTACAAAGAGATTTTAATAAACGTTGAGCCTCAGGAGAAGAGGGTTGCTATAGTTGAAAATAAAGTCCTTGAGGAGTTCTTCGTTGAGAGAATTGGCGTAAAGCAGCTAGCTGGCAATGTGTATAAAGGAAGAGTAAGTTCCGTAGTTCTCGCAGTTAAAGCGGCTTTTATAAATCTTGGCCTAGATAAAAATGGCTATTTATATTTAGCGGATGTCGTTGGCATAGGATTAGAGAGCGAGGCCCTTGAGCGAGATGAAGTTGAGGAATTATATTCCAAACGTGGCATTCAGCCGCAGCAATCCATAGAAGAATTTTTAAAAAAGGGCCAAGAGGTCTTGGTTCAAGTGACGAAAGAGCCGTTTGGGACAAAGGGACCTCGCCTTACAACCCACATCTCATTGCCTGGCAGATATTTGGTGTTATTGCCTTTTGATAGACATTTGGGGATTTCACGCCGAATCCCCGACGAGAAGGAACGCTCGAGGCTTAAGGAAATCTTAGGGCAGCTTGAAATCCCAAGCGAGATGGGCGTTATTATTAGGACAGCCGGAGTTGGTAAGTCCAAGCGCGATATTTCACGGGATTTAAAATATTTGCTTTCGCTTTGGCGTAAGATTAATTTGGGCGCCTCCCGCAAGGCCGCACCCTGCACCTTACATGAGGAATATGATTTGATACTTAGGGTTGTAAGGGATTATTTAACAGAGGATATAGATAAATTGATTATAGATTTAAGAGATGATTATAGAAAGGTACATCATTTCTTGAGCGCTGTTGCCCCTCATCTTAGGTCAAAGGTGGAATTATACGAGGGCGATATACCGTTATTCGATAGAAAGTTAATAGAAAAAGAGATCGAGAAGATATTTGAGAGAAAGATATACCTAAAGTCTGGTGGATATATCGTTATTGAACCAACCGAGGGCTTGGTCGCTATTGACGTAAACAGCGGCAAATTTACTGAGAAGAAAAATTTAGAGGAGACCGCCTACGCGACAAATACGGAGGCGGCGAAAGAGATCGCGCGGCAAATTCGGCTGAGGGATTTAGGCGGGATAATCGTCATAGATTTTATAGATATGAACCAGGCAGGGCATAGGCGCAAGGTCTTCGAAGCGCTTTTAGATGCGCTAAAGCGCGACAAGGCGAAGACAGATGTTTCTCCTCTTTCTGAATTATGCTTGGTAGAGATGACTCGCCAAAGGATGAGAAGGAGTTTAGAGAGCGTATCTTTTAGGGAATGTCCGTATTGCGAAGGCAAGGGGCTTATAAGGTCTGTGCCGACGATATCGATTCAAGCCCTAAGAAAAGTAAAAAAATTTTTGAAAGAAAGCAAGAAAAAACAAATAGAACTTCACGTTCATCCTGAGGTGGCTTCGCGGCTATTTAACGAAGATAGGCCTGCCATTGAATCTATCGAGAAAACCTTTAAGGGCAGGGTGATTGTAAAAGCCGACCCCATCCTGCACGTAGAAGATATTAAGATAATATAGATATAACAATTTGTTTTGTCCGTCTTGTGTCCTCAAGGAAACATTCGAAAAACCCCAGCGAGGTTTTTCTCACTCCGCTTTAGTCCTCGCTCTTCCGCTTAAGTTTTATAGCGGGCGGAAACCATGCCCGCTAAAGACTTTAAAAGGTTCCTTTCAGACACAAGACTCCCAAATTAAAATATTTATTTCTGTAATTCTGAATATCGCATCCGCACGTAGAAGATTCGAGGGGGTCGACGCGCGACGAATAAGGAGCGCATGCTTGTCGACGCCGCCGAGTTTGTGAGGCGGCCGGACAAGGTTGCCCACAATTTAACCTTAAGGCAGAGCGAGAAGATTCTCCGAGCGAGATTTTCCTCGCAGGGGAAAATCGAGCGGTGCGGGAGATATTCAGAATTACAGAAGAGAATAATTTATTGACACTTTTTGGGATTTAGGGTATAATTACTCAAAAAACGAGGGCATTTTATGTACGCGATTATTCAAACTGGAGGAAAGCAATATAAGGTATTTAAAGGGGATACGATAACGGTTGAGAGTATAGGCGCCCCTAAAAAGGAGGTAACTATAAAAGATGTGCTTTTAATCTCTGATGATAAGGAGATAAAGGTCGGCAAGCCCTTCATTAAAGATGCTAGGGTAATCTGCGAAGTACTTTCGAATTTTAAAGGCAAAAAGGTTTTGGCTTTTAAATATAGGAGGAGAAAAGATTCACGGTGGCGCAGGGGTCACCGGCAGTTATTAACGCGATTACGGATTAAAGAAATTACTGTTTTAAACGATTAATTGAGTTAAGGAGGTAACAAAATGGCGCATAAGAAGGGAATGGGTTCGACTCGTAACGGTCGAGACAGCAATTCCAAGAGATTAGGCGTGAAGTGCTATGGAGGACAATTCGTTAAAGCAGGCAGCATCATTATAAGGCAGCGCGGGACCCCATATAAACCAGGGCAAAATGTCAGCAGGGGAAAAGACGATACGCTTTTCGCTTTAGTAAATGGAGTTGTCGACTTTACAAAGACAAGATTAGTTAGTATCCTTCCACAATAAAAGAGCCAAAGATCCCGAATGCAGCAATGCTTTGAAGCGTGACTTTTAGGATCCCGATGCTTCTCTAAAGAGGTAACTACATTTTAGGATATAAGGTGTTCGTCGATACCGCGAAGTTTTATGTCAAGGCAGGTGATGGCGGCGACGGCTGTTCGAGTATCTATCGGGATAAATATAGACGTCGGGGAATTCCAGACGGCGGCCCCGGTGGCAGAGGCGGAAACGTCGTAATAAAAGTAAACGAAAATATTCACACCCTTTTAGATTTTCAATATAGACAGCACTTCAAGGGAGAGCGGGGTTCCAACGGCTCTTCAAATAATAAAAAAGGAAAAGACGCAGAAGACTGCATCATAGAGGTTCCGCCCGGAACTATAGTCAGGGATTTAAAGACAGGTTATATCATCAGGGATTTAATCAAGCCCGACGAAGAACTTATCGTCGCTAAAGGTGGCGAAAGAGGGCGAGGCAATGTCTCGAAGAAAATAGCGACGAAGGGGTTGCCTGGAGAAGAAAGGTACTTAGCTTTAGAGTTAAAGCTCATTGCGGATTGCGGCATAGTCGGCTTTCCGAACTCTGGCAAGTCGACCCTTATCTCAAAGATTTCTAAAGCGAGGCCAAAGATAGCGCCATATCCTTTTACGACGAGAGAGCCAGTGCTTGGAATCGTTGAGGATAGTAAGGGGGGTAAGCGCTCTTTTACAGCGGCAGATATTCCAGGCTTGATAGAGGACGCCCATCGGGGCAAGGGTTTGGGGGATAAATTCTTGCGTCACATCGAGCGCACTAACGTGCTGATTCATTTAATCGATATGGCGGCGGTTGATGGACGAAATCCTATACAAGATTACCATTCGCTAAATAATGAATTGAAGCAATATGGATGTCACCTTGAGAAGAAAACACAAATAATCGCTGCAAATAAAATGGACTTGCCCGAAGCACGTGGTAATTTAAATAGATTTAAAGGCGTGATTAAAGAAGCGGTTTTCCCGATTTCTGCAAAGGCCGGGACGGGAATAGGTGAATTAATAGATGCCGCTGTGAAAATATTGGCTAAATTAAATGAGGGATAAATTTCTTTCTAATCTTAAATTAGTCGTCGTTAAGGTAGGGACCTCTGTCCTTGCCTCGAGGACTCATCCTCTTGAGAGACAGGCCATCAAGAAAATCGCCCTCCAAATATGCACACTTTTAGAGAAGGGAATAAAAGTAGTGTTGGTAAGCTCAGGGGCAATCGGAGCAGGAATGAATCTGTTGGGCTTAAAGACGAGGCCCAGGATAGAGCAGAAATTGCAGGCTACGGCAGCGATAGGCCAAAGCCAACTTATGAAGGCGTACGATGAGGATTTTAAGAGCCACGGAAAAATTGTTGCACAGGTGCTTTTGACCCGCGAGGATTTGGAAGAGCGCAAGAGATACTTAAATGCGAAAAATACGATATTTACAATTTTAGATTATGGTGCGGTTCCCATAATAAATGAGAATGATACCGTCTCTGCTGAGGAGATAAAATTCGGCGATAACGATACCTTAGCGAGTTTAGTAGCTAACCTTATTGGCGCAGATTTGCTCATAATACTTTCCGATGTGGATGGGTTGCGCAAGCTCGATGGCAAAGGCGAAATAATAGATATAGTAAAGGAGATTACAGCAGAAATTGAGAAATTAGCGTGCGGCACTACTAAAGAGGCGAGCGTCGGCGGCATGGCTACCAAGATAAAGGCAGCTTCTGTAGTGACCGATGCTGGAATTCCACTTGTTATTGCAAACGGCAGAGATGAAGACATCTTAATTAAGGTCATCAGTGGAGAAAACGTCGGCACCCTCTTTATCCCTAAGTTAAATAAGATGACCGCAAGGAAACGATGGATCGCTTTTTCGACGAGACCAAAGGGCGCAGTCGTCGTAGATTCTGGGGCAAAAAGGGCGCTTGCTGAGAAAGAGAAAAGCCTTTTGTCATCGGGGATTATCGGCGTTGAAGGCAAATACGAAGCCACAGATATCATCTCTATCAAAGATGATAAAGGCATAGAGTTTGCGCGGGGATTGGTTAATTATTCTTCTGAAGAAATTCAGGTGATTAAAGGTGCAAAATCGCGCCAGATAGAAGCGATGCTAGGTTACAAATATTATGATGAGGTAATCCATAGGGATAACTTAGTGATTATTTAAGGATATGAGCAATCTGAGAAAAGAAATTATAGATATTGCAAAGGGCGCAAAAGAGGCGTCGCGAATTATGGGTGGACTTTCTTCTGCCATTAAAGATAAGGCGCTTTTGGCAATGGCTGATGGCCTTGAGAGAGAAAAGGCGGAAATCTTCAAGGCAAATAAAAAAGACATCTTGCTGTGTAGGAAGAAAAAATTAAAATCTGCATTTATTGATAGGCTGACATTAAACGATAAGCGGATTAAATCGATGGCAGATTCGTTGCGGGAGGTTGCTAAAATTCATGACCCAATAGGCGAAATTATAAAGATGTGGAGGAGGCCAAATGGGCTTTGGATAGGAAAGATAAAGGTTGCGCTTGGAGTAATCGGGGTAATTTATGAGTCTCGTCCAAACGTTACTTCTGATTGCATCGGTTTGTGTATCAAATCTGGCAATGGCGTTATATTGCGTGGCGGCAGCGAGGCGATAAATTCCAATATCGCAATCTTTACTATGCTTAACGAAACCGCAAAGAAGTGCGGAATTCCTACTGGGGCAATTAATCTGATTAAGGCCACGGATAGAAAGGCGGTTCATCTACTTTTAACATTGGACGAATACGTAGATTTAATCATACCTCGAGGCGGAGAAAGCTTGATTCGGGAAGTTGTCTTGCGCTCGAGGATTCCAGCGCTTAAACATTACAAAGGGGTATGCCATACATATGTAGATGAAGATGCAGACCTAAATATGGCGGGAAGGATTTGTTTAAACGCCAAAGTTCAGCGGCCATCCGTATGCAATGCGATGGAGACATTATTGGTCCATAAAGATATCGCGTCTCGATTTCTTCCCGCGATAATTAGTAAATATAAAGAGGCGGGCGTTGAGATAAGGGGTTGCTCCTTGACGAGGAAAATCGTAAAGGGCATAGCCTCAGCTACGGAAAGGGATTGGTACACCGAATACTTGGACCTTATTCTTTCTGTGAGGGTCGTCAAAGATATAGACGGAGCAATTGAACATATCACTAAATACGGCACTAAACTCTCCGATGCCATAGTGACTGAAAATTATCACAATGCAGTTGAGTTTGTAAGGAGGGTCGATTCCGCCTGCGTATATGTAAATGCTTCAACGCGTTTCACAGATGGTTACGAGTTTGGCTTAGGAGCTGAAATAGGGATATCTACCGACAAGCTTCACGCGCGCGGCCCGGTCGCTGTTGAGGAACTCACAAGTTACAAGTACATTGTCTTCGGTGACGGCCAAATAAGAATATAGATTTGTTATAACGTAAAAAATACAACCCAATAACGCAAGAACGCAATAACGCAATTAACTATATGAGGATAGGCATTTTAGGCGGCACATTTAATCCGATACATTTAGGCCATCTGGTCTTAGCCGAGGAGGCAGAGGAGAAATTAAATTTAGATAAAGTAGTATTTGTCCCTGCGTATATACCGCCGCATAAAAAAGGCGAAGAGATAGCCGAGGCGAATGACCGATTAAAGATGGTTGAACTTGCAATCAAAGGCAACCCCTCTTTTGAAGTCTCGACGTACGAGATGGGTGCGAAGACCACATCTTACTCAGTCGAGACGTTAAAGGAGTTTAAGGCAAGATATGGCGAGGATACAAAATTATTTTTTATAACAGGCGCTGATTCATTGGGCGAACTTTTCTCATGGAAAGAGTTAGACGAGATTTTTAAACTTTCGCAATTCATAGTCGCAAACCGGCCAGGGTATGAAATTGCAAATATCCCTCAGCAAATCGAAGTCGTAACTATTACTTCGCTTGAAATTTCCTCTACGCAAATACGCAGGAAAATTAAAGAAGGTAAATCCATTAGATATTTAGTTCCTGAGCCCGTTAGGGAATATATATTAGCCAGAGGGCTATATAAACCCCGCACCTCCCTACCGGAAAGAGATACTACGAAGTAAGAAGGTGCGGGGTAAATAGTGAGGTGATAAGTCGATGAGAAATTACTACTACACACCCGAAGGAAAGGTTCGTAAGGATATCCCATTAAGCGAATTTCATCAAGCGCTTGACGTTCAAGATTCGCTGTTGTGGGTTGATATGGAAGGTCTGGAAGATGAGGATATAGAGGTGTTGATGGATGTCTTTGGCCTTCATCCTTTGACGGTTGAGGATTGCATAATGGTAAATGCCAGGCCAAAGGTCGAGGATTTTGGAAGTTATCTCTTTCTCGTAACTCAAGGTGTTAAATTTAATTCTAATGAAGAGAAGATAGAACCATACGAAGTCGACTTTTGCCTTGGGAAGAATTACCTTATAACTGTACACACAGAGCCGGTAGATGCGATTACGTTAAATTTGGAGAGAGTAGATAAGGGTTCGCCTATAATTTCTCGCGGCGGCGATTTTTTGCTATATTCCGTTTTGGAGTCGCTGTCGGACAGCTATTATCCGATTGTGGATAGATTCGATAAACGCGTTGATGATATGGAAGCAGAATTATTTGAAGACCCGACCACGAAGACATTTAGGCAAATATATAAATTAAAGAATGACACTATGCTTCTGCGTCGGACAATTGGCCCTCAAGCCGATACCATCACAATGCTTGTAAGAGGAGACTACTCGCTTATAAGGCCAGCCAATTATGTATATTTTAGAAATGTCTATGACCATTTGGTAAGGATAAACGATATCGTCGGGACTTCGAGGGACATAGTAACTGGCGCCCTTGAAGCATATGTGTCCATAGTGTCGAATAGGCTTAATGAAGTCATAAAGGTGCTGACGCTTATGGCGACGATAATGATGCCATTTGTTATTATCCCTGGCATTTATGGCATGAATTTAAAATACCTGCCGCTTTCGCAAACCGAGCATGGTTTATGGATGATTTTAATTTTAACTGCACTTTTAACTGGTGGCACGGTTTATTACCTTAAACGAAAGCGATGGCTATAATAGAAAAACTTCAAAGTTTCGTGCCGCTTTTGATTACGATGGCAATTTTGCTCTTGCTTTCCGCTTTTTTCTCGATGTCAGAAACCGCTCTAATTGCCTTAAGCAAGATTAGGTTAAGACACTTGATGGCCAAGGGAACGAAGAATGCCAAATTAGTTCACGCCCTCGTTTCAAGGCCGGAGAGATTGATAACTTCAATTTTGGTTGGCAATAATTTTGTCAACACCGCTATTTCGGTCATCGGCGCAATTATATTCATCGGGCTATACGGCGAACAGCTCGGCATGTTATTGGCGACGATAATCGGCGCTATGATAATTTTGATTTTCGGCGAGATAATCCCAAAGATATTCGCTGTCCAGCGTTCTGAGAAGGTATCCTTACTGATTGCCCACCCGATAAATTTTGCCTTGATAATTTTAAACCCGTTGGCGCGAATCCTAAATAAATTGGCAAACGTAATGATAAAGATTTTCGGTGGCGAGGTAAAACAGCGCTCCCCTTTAATTACGGAAGAGGAGATTCGGCTTATGATAGAATTAGGTAAGGAGGAGGGGGTTTTAGGCGACGAGGAACGCAAGATGCTCCACCGGATTTTCGAATTCGGCGACACCCTAGTAAACGAGGTTATGGTTCCCAAAGATAAGATTATCGCGATCGATATAAATTCTAGTCCTGATGAGCTGTTGGATTTATTGGTCGAAGAAGGTCATGCCAGGATTCCAGTTTATAAAGATTCCATAGATAATATCGTTGGGATAATTTATGCACGAGACCTTCTATACATTTGGAAGAATAAAGGATTGATAATAATTCCGGATTTGATTCATCCCGCTTATTTTGTTCCTGAACTCAAGCGCGTAAATGAATTGCTGAGAGATTTTCAGAAGATGCACGTTCAGATGGCAATTGTCGTCGACGAGAAGAAAAAGGCCTTAGGGCTCGTTACCTTGGAGGACTTGATAGAGGAGATAGTTGGCGAGATACACGAAGAACAACCCTCGATATCTTGACCCCGCACCAATTTACGAACGACATTTGCCTGAAGACAAAACTTTGTTTGAAAAACTTACATTTGTGCAATGACCAAATTGATTTGTAAAATTGGTTCGGGGTTGACAATATATTTTTATGTGTGATAAACTATGAATTTACAATTTAAGGAGCGAAGTTAGCTAATTCTCAAAACGAAGTGGTCTATTAACGAAGCGAAGCGGTCGATTTGGCCTAAGCGACGCTAATTTGAAGCGGAGCGATCGATTTGCCGAGCGACGAGAGGAGGTGGATGATGGAAGCGTATTGCGTGAAATGTAAAAAGAAAAAAGAGATGAAGGATGCTCAGAAGGTGACCATGAAGAATGGGAGGCCTGCGATGAAGGGCAAGTGCCCAGATTGCGGCACTGGATTATATAGGATACTTAAGCCTTAATACTAATGATGAATTATTAAACCAGAAGGGGGAATTGGTTATAAATTCGAAGTCAAGGGCTACCCTCATAGCGGAAATCGCGAAGGATAAAAAAGCCAACGATATCATCTTGATGGATATGAGGAAGGCCTCGACCTTTTGCGATTATTTTATTATCGCAAGCGCAAATACCTCACGTCATATCAAAGCTATATCGGATGAAATAGAGATTAAGTTGAAGGGAAGAGGGATAAGGCTCTGGCATATCGAGGGCGAAAAAGAGGCGAAGTGGGTGCTATTGGATTATGGAGATTGCTTGGTGCACATATTTGAACCCGAAGTCCGAAGGTTTTATGATTTAGAAGGCTTGTGGGGCGATGTGCCCCAGGTGAAATTCAATTAGATGCACACGAAGTGTGCAGGATAATCGGTAGGCCATCCGCCCAATGCGGATGGCCTTTATAATTTAGTCGGTCAATCGTTAATATAAAAATGATAGAGAGTCAAATTGTAGAATTAATAAATAAAGCGTTAAAGGGGATAGATAAATTTAAAGGGCTCTATGCCGAAGAACCTCTATATTTGGAGATACCGAAGGACCCCGCCCACGGCGATTTATCTTCAAATATCGCTTTCAGAATAGCAAAGCACCTCAAGGCAAATCCGAACGAAATTGCGCAAGAGGTCTTGGTTTTTATAAAGGATAATTTAGGTTCTTTACAGGAAAAGATACAAGGCATACAGGTGGCGAATGGTTTTATAAATTTCTATCTTTCGCCTAAGTGTCTGCGTGGGATTTTAAGGGAAATAAAAACCAAAAAAGCAAGGTTTGGTTCCTACTGTATAGGCGAAGGCAAAAGCATTCAGGTGGAATTCGTCAGCGCAAATCCCACGGGCCCATTGAGCGTCGCGCATGCCCGGCAGGCAGCGTTCGGCGATTCGCTGGCAAATGTTTTAAGATTCTGTGGCTTTGAAGTTTCTCGGGAATATTATGTAAACGATGAAGGCGTGCAAATATCATTGTTAGGGAAATCCATTTATTCAAGATATAAAGAGCTCCTAAGCGAGAGATATGAATTTCCAGCCGATGGCTATAAAGGAGAGTATATAAGAGACATCGCCAACGAGATTTATAAAAAATATCGTAAGGTATTTACCGAGGAGACCGAAAAGAATTTAAAAACCTTTTCGGGTTATGGAGTCAGGTACCTATTGAGGCAGATAAAGGATGAGCTTTCGGATTTCGGGGTAAAATTTGAACGTTGGTATAAACAGAGTTCGCTTTCTAAATCCGGCGGTATTAAAAAAGCGCTAAAACTCCTTGAGAAAAAAAATCTTCTTTATAGCCAAGATGGCGCCGTTTGGTTTAAGTCCACCATTTTCGGAGATGATAAGGATAGAGTTGTTAAAAAGAGCGACGGGGCATTTACTTATATTGCCCCGGATATCGCATATCATAAAGATAAATACGAACGCGGATTTGATAAAGTCATAGATATTTGGGGACCGGACCATCATGGATATATAAATAGGATGAAAGCCGCAGTCCGCGCGCTGGGTTATGACGATGAACGCCTTACAATAATAATAATACAACTCGCCACGCTTTACAAAGGCACAAGGCCTGTTGCGATGTCCACGCGTGCCGGGGAGTATATAACTTTAAGGCAGGTCTTAAGCGAGGTTGGGAAGGATGCGGCGAGATTTTTCTTTCTGATGAGAAAGGCCAGCGCCCATT
>CAZUZR010000005.1:18820-36945 GCA_964625025.1 uncultured Planctomycetia bacterium
GGAGTTGGCAAAAAGGCAGACGCCAGAAAATCCTGTATATTATGTTCAATACGCCCATGCGAGGATTTGCAGCATATCGGAGTTTAAAAGTGGGAAAAGAATTGGCGCAGCGAAGGAAAGGGATTTAGAGTTATTAAAGGCCGATGAAGAGCTGCATCTTTTAAGACAATTGCGTCAATTTCCTCTTGCAGTTCGTTTAAGCGCCCAGGAACTTGAGCCATATAGGATAATTTTGTATTTGCAAAATTTAGCGACTTGTTTTCACAAATTTTATGAGGCGCATAGAGTTGTATCTGATGATTTACGATTGACCCGCGCAAGGCTTTTACTCGTTGACTGCGTAAGACAAGTCCTCGCAAACGGTTTATCCCTGCTAGGCGTTTCCTGTCCTACAAAAATGTAATCATATATTATTGCTTCGGCTTGTGTTCCTTAAGGAAACGCTCGAAAATCCCCAGCGAGGATTTTCTCGCTCCGCTTAGTCCTCGCTCTTCCGCTTTTAGTTTAATAGGGGGCGGAAACCCTGCCCGCTAAGGACTTTAAAAGGTTCCTTGCGGACACAAGCCTATGCAAAGATATAATAATATGTAATTCCATAGACACGTATTTGGAGCCGCACGTAGAAGATTCGAGCGGGCAAGGTTGCCCACAATTTAACCTTAAGGCAGAGCGAGAAGATTCTCCGAGCGAAGTTTGCCTCGCTGGGGCAAACTGAGCGGTGCGGCGAAAATACGTGGCGGAGGAATGTTGATGTTTGAATCATTAAAACTCTACAAGGATGCAACCGTAGATTTAGAGCAAATCCATAGCCGATTGATTGACTTTGGCTATAAACGCAAGCCACAAGTCGGCGAAGAGGGGGATTTTGCCCAAAGGGGAGGGATACTGGATATTTTTCCAGCCACGTTCGATGTGCCCATTCGAATAGAATTCGAAGGAGAGAAGATAGCATTCATAAAGTCATTTAATATCGCTACAGGTAAGCCGTATCTTGACCATCAGATGGCGATAATCCTTCCGATAAAAGGAATTTCTCCACGAAAATTAAAAGGTTACCAAAAACCAATGGTTTCGGAAGATATGCCAATAAATAATTTCGTCGATATCTCAACGGGCGATTATGTTGTTCATGTAAAGCATGGGATAGGAAGATATCTTGGGATTGAGCGGGTAAGGGAAGGGGATAAATTTGTAGATTATATCGTAATCGAATATGCAGGGGCAGCCAAATTATATGTGCCTATGGACGATATGCATTTAGTTCAAAGATATATCGGCTTCGAAGGAAAGCCGCCTAACATTTATAAGCTCGGCACAAAAACCTGGGCGCAAACCAAGGCGCGCGCACAAAAAGGGATTTATTCGTTGGCCTTAGAGTTTTTGGAAATGCAAGCGAAGCGGCAAGCCCTAAAAGGGCACGCGTTTTCTGAAGATACAGATTGGCAGATAGAACTTGAAAGGAATTTTCCTTTTAAAGAGACCGCAGGGCAGGCAAAATCGACGCAGGAAATTAAGCGGGATATGGAATCGCCAAAGCCGATGGACAGATTAATCTGCGGCGATGTCGGCTACGGAAAGACTGAAGTAGCACTTCGCACTGCATTTAAAGCTGTGATGGATAATAAAGGGGTTGCCATTTTGGTTCCTACTACTATTTTGGCAGAGCAGCATTATGCGACATTTAAAGAGCGACTTAAGAGTTATCCAGTCAATGTTGAAATGCTATCGCGATTTAGGAACGATGTGGAACAAGGGCGAATTTTAAACGGGTTAAGGCAGGGCCTTGTGGATATAGTTATCGGAACGCATAGGCTCTTGTCGGATGATATAAAATTTAAGGATTTAGGGCTTGTGATAATCGACGAGGAACAGAGGTTTGGCGTCAAACATAAAGAGAAATTGAAGAGGATGAGACTTTTGGTTGACGTGCTTACCTTGACCGCGACGCCCATCCCTCGTACGCTATATATGTCGCTCATGGGAATTAAAGATATGTCAGTAATAGATACACCTCCTGAAAACAGAATTCCCGTTATTACAAAAGTTATAGAATACGACGAGGGCATAGTCAAGGAAGGGATTATGCGAGAATTAAAAAGGGGCGGCCAAATTTACTTCGTCCATAATAGAATTCAGGGGATAGATAAAATCGCCAAAAGGCTCTCTGAGATGGTCCCGAAGGCAACGATTGCAAAGGCCCATGGGCAGATGCCATCATCTTTGCTTGAAGATGTGATGATAAGATTTATAAAGGGAGAAGTTGATGTCTTAGTCTCGACGGCAATTGTGCAATCCGGCATCGATATACCCAATGCGAATACGATATTCATAAATCGCGCCGATATGTTTGGTTTAGCCGATTTATATCAACTCAGGGGTCGCGTCGGAAGATACGATGTTCAAGCATATGCGTATTTTTTGGTTCCGAAGGGTACGATGTTACCAAAGGATGCAAAGATGCGCCTTAAGGCAATAGAGGAGCATACCGAGTTAGGTTCTGGTTTTAAGATTGCGATGGAAGATTTAAAGCTGCGCGGGGCAGGGAATTTGTTAGGGACAGAACAACATGGTTTTATCCAAGCGATTGGCTTTGACTTATATTGTAGATTGCTCAGGAATGCCGTTTCTGCTTTATCCCGCCATTTCTTACCCCAACGGAACTCTACGTAGTAAAAAAGAGCGGGATAAACGAAAGGGCTTGCCTGTTTAGAGGCCGTTATGGTATATTATTGCTTATGAAAAAATTAGTTATCCTTTTGTCTCTGTTTTTTATCGTGCCAATTATTTCAAGTTGTGGCGGCGCAAATCTTAAGCCTTTGGCAAATGTGGAGGGCAAGGTTATAACAGTAGGAGATTTTGAGAAGAGATTATCGAAACTTCCGCCATATTATAGGACCTTAGCGAGTCAAAGGAAAAAAGATTTTTTAGAGGATTTGATAGCCGAGCAGCTATTGTATGAGGAAGCGCTTAGGCGTGGCTTGAATAGGGATGCGGAGGTAAAAGAACTACTCAATGAGGCGAGGAAAAAGATTTTAGTTGCGAAGCTCATTGAGGTTGAAGTTAGAGGCAAATCCCCTGTGAGCGACGAAGAGATTAAGGCGTATTACGAAGTCCATAAGGATGAGTTTGTGACCCCACTTCGATTGCGGGCAAGCCATATTTTAGTTGATACTGAGGAAGAAGCAAAAAGGATTTTGCAGAAATTAACCGAAGGGGCTGATTTCGCCCAACTCGCGAGGCAGCATTCTAAAGATCCTTCGAAAGACAAAGGTGGCGATATCGGTTATTTTAGCAGGGGGCAATTGATACCTGAATTTGAGAACGTTTGTTTCGGTTTAGAAGTCGGGCAGACGAGCGATGCGGTTAAGACGCAATTTGGATATCACATAATTAAACTGACGGAAAGGGTAGAATCTCGCACGATAGAATTATCCAAAGCTAAGGATGCCATCGAAAGGGATTTAAAAGGCCAGGCAGAAAAGGAGGGCTTTGAAAATTTCATAAGGGCTTTAAGGTCAAAGGCACGTGTCAAAATAAATGAGGGGTTATTAGAAGGGACAGAGGTTAAGCCAACTAAGGACCGATTGGATTTAGAGCGTTCGCTTATCGAAGAGGAGACGCAAGGCAGATAGATGCGAGTGAATTTTTATCTACCCTTATTTATCATTTTGGTTGCAAGTTGTGCGGCAGTTTACGGCCAGCCAAGCGAATTTGAAAATAAGATAGTAGCAGTAGTCAACGAAGATGTAATAACTCAAGCTGACCTCGATGTCGCGTTGGCCTCACTAATCTCCGAATATAAAGGCAGATATCCTGCAGATGAATTGGCGATGAGGATAGAGGAGGCTCGTCGAGAGATTTTAGGTCAGATGATAGAAGATAGGTTAATATTGCAGGAGGCGAAGAGGCGAAAAGTAGAAGTTGATGACGCAGAGGTTGAGGAACGGCTAAGCAATGTTAAAAATAGATTTCCTTCCGATGACGATTTCGACGCGGCGATAGAAGAGACGGGGATAACTTATGAGATATTAAGGAATCGTTATAAAGAGCAGATTATGATGAGCAAACTTGTAACCTACGAAGTCAGAGAAAGGGTCATTGTGACTCCTTCCGAGATAAGCGACTATTACGCTAAACATGCCAACGAATTTATGGCCCCTCAAGTCGCGCGCCTTAAGAATATTATGATTCGTTTCGAGGAGGGAAATACCGAATCGCTGGTTAAACAGAAGGCGGATGACATATATCGATTAATTAAGGAGGGCAGAGACTTCTCAGACCTTGCACGGCAATATTCGCAGGGCCCACGTGCGCAAGAGGGCGGCGATTTAGGATACGTCGAAAGGGGCCAGATGCGCAAGGAATTTGACGACGCGGTATTTAATCTTAAAGTCGGCGATATATCCATCCCTATAAAGACCGAGGTCGGATATCATATATTTAAGGTTGAGGAGAAGGAAGAAGCCCATGCGCGTTCGTTGGAAGAAATTCGCGACGATATAGAGAATTTGATATTTCAAGAGAAGGCCAAGAAAAGATACAGGGAGTGGATAGGTAGATTAAAACGAGATGCCTTCATTCAAATCAAATAGGCGTGCAATTTCAAAAAGGCCTACCGTCGCCATAACTATTGGCGACCCATTTGGGATAGGCCCCGAGATAGTCTTAAAGGCAATGGCAAGCCAAAAGTTAGGTGGGCTTGCCAATTTTTTAATTGTAGGGGATAAATTGGTCCTGCGTTCTCTGTCCGAGTTATTAAAAATGGATTTGAGATTAAGACGAAGTGATTCAATACGCGATTTAAATTTAATAGATAAAAGCAAAATAAGATTTGGACGACCAAGCACACTTTCGGGCAGGGCCTCGTTGGCATATATAGAATGCGCGTTAAAATTAATTAAAGGTAAGAAGGCCGACTGCCTTGTTACGGCGCCTGTAAGTAAAGAGGCGATAAATTGGACAGGCGTTAAATTTTTAGGTCATACCGAATACCTCGCCAGAAGTTTTAGAACAAAATCCTTCGCGATGATGCTCATAGGCGGGCCATTAAGAGTTACTCTTGTAACCAGACACATCCCTGTAAATTCAGTGTCAAATGCCATCTCCAAAAGTAGGATTTTAGAGTGCATCGACTTAAGTTATAAAGCGCTTAAAAGGTACTTCAAAATAGACCAGCCAAAAATAGGGGTTGCAAGTTTAAACCCACATGGGGGCGAAGGAGGCTCAATCGGAATTGAAGAAGTGCGGATTATAAGACCAGCCATCAACGAGGCAAAGGCGCGTTTTAAAAATATCATCGGGCCCACCTCTTCAGAGGCGCTATTCTATGAGGCGTATAACGGCAAGCTGGACTGCATAATAGCGATGTATCATGACCAAGGCCTTACGCCGCTTAAGATGATAGCTCGCGATAAGAGCGTCAACGTGACATTGGGGCTGCCTTTTGTAAGGACTTCGCCTGGCCATGGAACCGCTTTTGACATAGCTGGGAAGGGGTTTGCCAAGGCCGATTCTATGATAGAAGCGATAAATTTAGCAATCGAGATGGTCACAAACAAAGAAACGATTAAAAATTGCTGACGGTTTCAGAATTGAAGGCCATTTTAGCGAAATATGAAATCAGGCCCAAGAGATACTTGGGCCAAAATTTTTTAGTCGACCAAAATATCGCCGAAAAGATAATTCAAAAGTGTAGATTTTCCAGCGTGGATTATGTCTTAGAAATCGGAGCCGGTTTAGGCGCGTTGACGGAAAGGCTTGGAAATTTAGTTGCACAAGTAATCGCGGTCGAAAAGGATAAAAGGCTCTGTGCGGTTTTAAGCGAATCCTTAAAGGGTTTGGATAACGTTAAAATTGTATGCGCTGACTTCCTTAAGTTGGATTTGAGAGGGATGCTTACAGCAGATACCGTGAAGATAAAAGTAATCGGAAATCTCCCGTATTATATAACCACGCCGATTATAGAAAAATTAATAGCGAATAAGGATAGATTCAACTCGATATTCATCACCGTTCAGAAGGAAGTTGCGCAGAGGCTTTGTGCAAATCCTGGCAGCAAGGAATATGGCGCTATTTCTTGTTTCGTTCAGTTTCATTTGAAGCCAGATGTTTTATTTCATATAGGGAAGCGTGCCTTTTATCCTTGCCCTCAAGTGGATTCTATATTTTTAGAATTAGATGTTTTACCGACTCCGCCAGTTCAAGTAATCAACGGCGATATATTCTTTAAAATTATTAGGTCCGCCTTCGGCAAGCGAAGAAAGACTATCTTAAATTCCTTATCAGCTAGTAAATTGCTGAAATTGAAGAAAGCCGATTTGCTCGCCGTCTTTAAAAGGATTGGCATAGACCCAAATGTAAGGCCTGAGCAGCTTTCCTTAGATGAATTCGCTAGAATCGCCAATGCAATTTAACCTTGAAATTTAAGTCTAGGCTTGTGGCCTTTCTTTATTACTCGCTTTAGATTAATAATATATGGCTGCGTCATAAACCGGCTTTTGCGCCAAGACATTAAATTTCAAAGCATAACCATGCAATTGCATAGGTTTGGTTTTACAGCGGGACGTTTTCATCCGAACGAGCACGGTGTCCCCACATATAAAGACGTAAGGGACGAGCGAGGATGAAGCCGAGTGAGATTTTCCCGCTGGGTCGCCGCGCGACGAATAAGGAGCGCATGCTTGGCGACGCCGCCGAGTTTGTGAGGCGGCTGGAGAAAATCGAACGTTCCCGCGAGAAACCAAACCGAAGCAACTGCAAGCGGTGCGGCGAAGACGAAAATCGGCGTTTCGCTAAATTAAATTTCAAAGCTTGTCCGTCGATTGACAATCTGCGTAACTTATGTTAATTTATTAGGTTAAGATGAGCATAAAAGAAGATGTTGTTAGATATGTTGCGCGCCTTGCGAGGATAAAATTAGACGAAAAAGAGGTTAATCTCTTCGCCCAGCAATTAGACGAAATTCTTGCCTACGTAGATAAACTAAAGAAGCTCAACGTAGAGGATGTTTCTCCTACCACTCATGTTATGATGCTCACGAATGTCTTTAGACAAGACCAAGTAAGGCACTCTCTTTCAAAAGAAGAAGTGCTCAGAAACGCTCCGCGGAAAAAGGGCGACTTCTTCAAGGTCCCAAGAATTATAGAAGAGACATAACCTATGGAGAACGATAATTTATATTCTAAAACTGCTTTTGAACTTTTGAGCGAATTACATAAGAAGACAATAGCGCCTGAAGATATAGTTGAATCCGTCTATAAAAGGGCGCAGGGCGTCGATAAAAAGATAAAGGCGTACGTCCTCTTAGATAAAGAGAGTGCGACAAGACAGGCAAAAGAATCAGCGCTTAATAAATCTGGCGGAAAGCTAAAAGGAATACCTGTCGCGATAAAAGATAATATTTGCGTTAAGGACGAATTGACGACCTGCGCCTCTAAGATATTGACTGGATTTAGACCTCCTTATAATGCGACGGTAATAGAGAAGCTATTATCCGAAGGCGCTATAATCTTCGGCAAGACAAACATGGATGAATTCGCTTTTGGTTCCTCCTGCGAAAATTCTCATTATTACCCGACATTGAATCCTTGGGATTTAGAGCGGATACCCGGTGGCTCAAGCGGCGGCTCGGCGGCGGCTGTTGCGGCGGATGAAGCGATAATGGCACTCGGCTCTGATACAGGCGGCTCAATTAGACAGCCTGCCGCATTATGTGGCGTCGTTGGTATGAAACCGACTTACGGAAGGATTTCAAGATACGGGTTAATTGCGTTCGCTTCAAGCCTTGACCAGATTGGCCCCTTGACAAAAGATGTTTATGACGCTGCATTGCTTTTGGGTGTCATTGCAGGGTTCGATGAAAAGGATTCTACCTCAGTTAAAGTAGATGTCCCTAACTATCTTGATTTTTTGGTTGATGATGTCAAGGGTTTGAAGATAGGCATACCGAAGGAGTACTTTGTTCGCGGGATGGACAGAGAAGTTGAGGGCGCAATTAAGGATGCCATTGAACTGTTTAAAGGGTTAGGCGCCAAAATTATAGAAGATGTCACCTTGCCTCACACCGAATACGCCATTTCAGTTTATTATATCGTTGCAACTGCTGAGGCTTCATCGAATTTAGCAAGGTACGACGGCGTTCAGTACGGTTACAGAACTAGGGAGCCAGAAAATATATTGGATATGTATGAAAGGACGCGAGGCGAAGGATTTGGCCCGGAGGCGAAACGCAGGATAATTTTGGGCACGTATGTGTTGTCGAGCGGCTATTACGAGGCATATTATTTGAGGGCGCAAAAGGTGCGGACTTTAATAAAGGGCGATTTCGATAAGGCATTTGAGGTTTGCGATTGCATATTGACTCCTACCTCCCCAACCCCTGCTTTTAAATTAGGCGAAAAAATTGACGACCCTTTATCGATGTATCTTTCCGATATCTTTACGATTTCAGCAAATCTAGCAGGGACCCCTGCGATTTCGATTCCTTGCGGATTTACAAAAGATAATTTGCCGATTGGAATGCAACTTATAGGTAAGCCATTCGATGAAGGGACATTGTTTAGGGCAGCGTATACTTACGAAAGGAATACAGAATGGCATAAGAAGGGTCCTAAACTTTAATGTCGTACGAGCACGTTATCGGTTTAGAGGTTCACGTTCAATTAAAGACTAAATCAAAGGTATTCTGCGGATGCACGACAGAATTTGGATGGGCACCTAATACTCAGACCTGCCCTGTATGCCTAGGCTTTCCTGGCGCGCTCCCAGTTTTAAATATAAATGCCTTGGCTGGTGCTTTGAGGGTTGCGCTTGCACTCAATTGTTCGATTTCAGATTTAATAAAATTTGACAGGAAAAATTATTTCTATCCAGACTTGCCCAAGAATTTCCAAATTTCACAATACGATAAACCGCTCTCTTATGGTGGCAATCTCGGTGTAAGAATAAACAAAGAGATAAAAAGAATAAGGATAAGGCGAGTCCATCTTGAGGAAGATACGGGCAAGCTTTTACACGAAGAAGGAGAGAACTCAAGCCTCATCGATTTTAACCGTTCCGGGGTGCCATTGCTAGAGATAGTAAGTGAGCCAGATATAAATTCACCTGATGAGGCTTACTGTTATTTGACAACGTTGAAGTCGCTCTTGCAATATCTAGAAGTATCCGATTGCGATATGGAAAAAGGAAGTTTAAGGTGTGATGCGAATATCTCTGTTAGAAAAAAAGGCGAAAGTGCTTTAGGTACGAAGGCCGAAATTAAGAATATGAATTCATTCAAAGGCGTAAAGGCGGCGTTGGAATATGAGTTCGAACGTCAAGTAAAACTCCTTAAAAACGGAGAGAAAATTGTCCAGGAGACGAGGCTTTGGGATTCTGAAAGGTGCATTACGCAAACTATGCGCTCTAAAGAGGAAGCACATGACTATAGATATTTTCCGGAACCAGACCTTGTGCCATTCATTTTGAGCTTAGAAGAAATAGAAACTTCTAGAAAAGCACTTCCTGAGTTACCGGAGGCGAGGAGGGCGAGGTTCGTTAAGGAGTATGGGCTGCCGGAGTACGATGCGGATGTCTTGACTTCGAATAAAGAATTGGCGGATTTCTTTGAAAATTGCCTAAGATATTATGAGGTGCCAAAATCTATATCTAATTGGCTAATGGGAGATGTGTTAGGATATTTGAATGCAAAGGCGTTACAGCTTAAAGACATTAAGTT
Source organism: uncultured Planctomycetia bacterium (assembly GCA_964625025.1). Lineage (GTDB taxonomy): Bacteria > Omnitrophota > Gorgyraeia > Pluralincolimonadales > CAZUZR01 > CAZUZR01. The sequence goes on from CAZUZR010000005.1 coordinate 28,536, forward strand.
AAACCCACAGAATTTAGCGAGCTTGTTGAGCGAGATAGATTCCGGTCAAATAAGCGGGAAGATGGCAAAAGATATTCTCGTAGAGATGCTCGAAACCGGCAAAGATGCGCGAAGCATCATCAAAGATAAGGGGTTTGCCCAAATTTCGGATGAGGCCCAACTTGAAAAATTTGCAGACGACGTCATTGCTGAAAATAAAAAGTCAGTAGCTGACTATCTCGGGGGAAAGGGTAATGCCATTATGTTTTTAGTTGGGCAGGTAATGAAGAAGACAAAAGGCAAAGCCAACCCCGCCGCAATAAATGAGATTTTAAAACGAAAGCTTTCGAAGTAAAATACAAAATTAAGGAGGTAGAATAAGATGCGAAATAGAAAGATTTTTACTTGGGCAATTATTCTGATTTTAACTGTCTCCTTTTCTATTGTTTTGGTATTCGGCGCACAAAAAGCAGGAAAAGAAAAGGAAGCTAAAAAGGCGGACGATATTTATAAGCAACTCGAGTTATTTTCCAGTGCGATTTCAATCGTTCGTTCCGACTATGTGGAAGACGTAGGGTCGAAAGAGCTGATATACGGCGCCCTTAAGGGAATGATCCAGTCCCTCGACAAATATAGCGAATTTATGGATGCGGAGACTTATAACGAAATGAAGGTTGAGACCGAAGGTGAATTCGGCGGAATTGGGATTGAGATTGCGATAAAGGATGAACTCTTGACAGTGATAGCTCCAATTGAAGAGACGCCCGCATATAAAGTCGGATTAAAAGCTGGGGATAGGATTGTCAAGATAGACGGCGAGATAACCAGGGGGATAACGCTTTTGGAAGCGGTTAAAAAATTGCGGGGAAAACCCGGCACCCAAGTTTCGGTGACTATTCTAAGAGAGGATGTCGGAAAACTTTTAGACTTTGCCATTACAAGGGATACTATAAAGGTAAAATCTATAAGGGAGGCCAAGATATTAGAGGATAATATCGGATATATTAGACTCGCTATCTTTCAGGAGCACTCCGGGAAGGACTTAGAGGAAGCACTTGCTAAACTTGAGGGCCAAGGGCTTGACAGTTTGATATTGGATTTGAGAAATAATCCGGGCGGGCTTTTGAATGTCGCTGTTGACGTCGCGGGAAAATTTTTGCCAGCCGGAAAATTGGTCGTATACACAAAGGGCAGGGCCAAACAACAAGAGCTGGAACTTAAAGCGAGGGATAGAGAACCGAAAGTGGAATATCCATTGGTGGTTCTTGTCGATAAAGGTTCTGCATCCGGTTCAGAGATAGTAGCAGGTGCAATTCAAGACCATAAACGCGGCATAGTTTTAGGGACAAAGACGTTCGGAAAAGGTTCGGTTCAAACCGTAATTCCTCTGGCAGATGGTTCCGCCGTTCGGCTTACGACGAGCAGGTATTATACTCCCAATGGCCGCGTAATCCACGGGGAGGGGATTACCCCGGATATAATCGTTGAACGCGAGGAATTAAAGAAGGTAGAAACAAAAGCGGAGCCGGAAGAGATATTCGAAAAAATAGAAGAAGAACCGCAGACTCCTGTAGTCAAGAAGGAAGAATACGATAATCAGTTGATTCGCGCAATAGATGTGATAAAGGCCGTAAAGATATACAAGACATTTAGCATGGCAAAATGAAAAAACAGATATTTTACAACTTAATTTTAGCGATAGCCGTCGTAATTTGCCTTGTCTTTTTATTTAACTTCGCTACAACTTTCTTACAGGGTAAGGCATTAGATAAAATTATCTTTTCAGAGCTTTCAAAAAATAAAATTTCAAAAAAGGATTTGGTAGATAAAGTTAAGCACGTCTATATCGAGAAGAGATACTGGATATCCGATTCGTTTTCTGTAGAGGAATTTAATAAACGCCTGCAAAAATCCTTAGAAAAAAATGGTTTTCAATTGAAATTTTACACAAGCACTACACGGGAAAGCATTGTAAAAGGCAAAAAGGAACAGAAGGAAGAGATTTCGTATCTGATATCCAAATTCCCATCTAACGTTCCGATCTTCCGCTTGACTTTAATTCGTAAAATCCCGCTGCCTAAAGTAACGAAGCCAAAAGTGCCGGCAAAGGCGAAGGTCGCCATAGTCCTCGACGACTGGGGTTATAACGTTAGAAATCTTGCCGATGTTTTACTGATAGATACGCCTTTGACCCTGGCTATTTTACCGAATTTGCGCTATTCGACCACTATCGCAAAAAAGGCAAAAGGCAAAGACTTCGAGGTGATTTTACATATGCCTATGGAGCCGAAAAACGATAAGATTCGCCTGGAACTAAATACGCTGTATAAAACTATGAACGAAGACGAAATCAGAGCGCACCTTGCGAAGGCGCTCAGGAGCGTGCCGAATGCGAGTGGAATATCGAATCACGAGGGCTCGAAAGCAACCGAGGATGAGAAGACGATGCGAGCGGTATTTCGCGAATTGAAGAAGCAGAACCTATATTTTTTGGATAGTTTAGTTACAAATGAATCCGTTTGCGAGCCGCTTTCGGGGGAGATGGGAATAAAATTTGCACAGAGGTCGATATTTTTGGATAATGAAGATGACCCAGCGTATATCAAAAAGCAGTTCGAGAAGTTGCAAGAGATGGCGCTTAAGACTGGAGACGCCGTTGGGATAGGCCATGACAGGACAAACACAATCATTGTATTAAAGGAGATGATTCCAAAATTCGAAGAAAGTGGCATTGAGTTTATTTATCTCTCTGAGATAGCGAGGTAAACCCCGTTAGAAATTTTGCTCTAACGGGGCGATAAAATAGATAGTTCTAACGGGGTAAATTTCAAGATGTTAGTCTTAGGGGTTGAGACATCCTGTGATGAGACTGGTGCAAGCGTCGTAAAAAATGGAGAGGAGATACTTTCTAACGTTGTTGCGTCCTCGCTCGATTTCCATAGAAGGTACGGCGGCATAGTACCGGAGATAGCTACGAGGTATCATGTGGAAGTCATAAACTGCGTTGTAAGAGATTCCTTAAAAAAGGCAAACGTGAATTTAAACGATATAGATTTAATCGCTGTAACTTGTGGGCCAGGACTTGTGGGCGCACTTTTGGTCGGCATCTCCTTTGCGAAATCATTAAGTTACTCTTTGGACGTCCCTTTAGTTGGAGTAAACCATCTATGGTCGCACATCTATTCTGGACTGATAGGCAGGCGCGGCATTAAATTTCCGTTCATAGGACTTGTTATTTCGGGTGGGCATACGTGCCTTGTCTTTTGCGAAGACATAGGTAGATTTAAATTGTTAGGACAAACTAAAGATGATGCCATAGGCGAAGCGTTTGATAAGGTTGCTAAGGTGCTGGGGTTAGGATATCCGGGCGGGCCTGCAATTGAGAGGGTTGCATTGGATGGAACTCCTGATTCGATTAGTTTTACGCCGACGCATTTAGATGAACGCTCTTACGATTTTAGTTTTAGCGGAATAAAAACTGCGGTATTATATTATATTAGAGGTTGTCCTACGAAGTCCGCCAGAGGCGGACATAGTGGGAAGAAGAGGTTAAATAAAGGGCTCAAATCTGATATCGCGGCGAGTTTTCAAAAGGCTGTCTTTAGTCCAGTGGTTGAAAAGTCGATAGATGCCTGCAAGTTCAAAGGCGTGGAGTCCATAGTCGTAGGTGGTGGCGTAAGCGCAAACAAGTATTTTAGGGCGCTTTTAACAAGCGTCGGGCTTAAGAACGGAATCGATGTTATATTTCCACCCTTTGAACTTTCGCTCGATAATGCGGCGATGGTAGCAGCTTTTGGATACAAGTTATTTAAAAGTGGAATTAAATCGGATTTGCATTTGACCGCGTCGCCGAACTTAAGGTTTTAGAACTTAAAGGGGGAGCGTTTGGGACACTTCAGGTAAAGTGGACTGTCCCCAAATGGAACGTCCCCATTAAAGGGGAGGAGAAATGGTTACAGATTACGAGATGATTTTGAGGTTGATATTGGCGGCTATTTTGAGTGGGTTGGTCGGCTACGAACGTGAGGTTCACGGCCGGGTAGCGGGCTTAAGGACACATATTTTAGTCTGCGTTGGCTCGACCTTAATTATACTTACCTCGATGCATATATTTGAGATATATAGAGGTCGTGCTGCGGTCGACCCCGCCCGAATCGCGGCACAGGTTGTAAGTGGCATCGGTTTTTTAGGGGCTGGAACAATTTTAAGATTTAAGGCATCGGTGCGAGGGCTTACTACTGCAGCGAGCTTATGGACAGTCGCGGGAATTGGCCTGGCGGTTGGAAGCGGATTATATGTCCCAGCCGTAGTCACGACCATCTTAGTCTTGGCCACTCTATTTTTCCTCACCAGAATTGAAAGGTTAATGATAAGGAAGGATTGGTATAAGATAATGGAGGTCGAGACGAAATCAGGAGCTTCACAGCTTGAGAATATCCGCTCTACATTATCCGAATACGAGGTCGAGATAAAGGACTTTGAGGTAAAGGCCGCCGCCTCGCCCGACGCAATGATTCTAAAGATAAGCCTTAAATTGTTAACTAACGAATACGATAATGAGATCGTCTCTAAGATACGTCAGCTCGACGGCATCAAAAAGGCAAACTGGACTTTAATGCCATAAAAGCATTGTTGATTTAAAACGAAGGCAAATAGGTAACAGAACCTAAAGACGAAAGGAGGTTTAAGTTAGATGTTGGGCAAGGGCAAGAAAAAAATCGAAGAGAAGGTATTAGAAGTAGATGCAAGCATGCAGGGCACGTTAACGTTTAAAGACCCTGTGAATTTGCAGATAAATGGCAGGTTCGAAGGGACGCTGGACACAAAAGGGACCTTGACCATCGGCGAAAAGGCATTTGTCAACGCAAATATCGTTGGGGATGAGATTACGATTGCGGGAAGGGTTTCAGGCGAAATCCTTGCGAAGAGATTGCTCAAACTTAATCCGTCTGCCCGCGTCGATGGAACTATAAAGACGCCGCTTCTTTACGTCGCTGAAGGCGCCATATTAAATGGCAATTGTCAAATGACAGGCGAAGCCAAAGTTTTAGGAAAAGGGACTTTAAATTTGATGAACGCTGATGAGGTGGCAAGATATTTAGAGATAGAGACGCCTTTAGTTTATGAATGGGCGATGAGCGGAAAACTGCCGGCAATTAGAGAAGGCGATACATTTCGCTTCGATAAAGCAAAAATAGATGAATGGATTACATCAGAGCGAATTAAATGACACCTCGGGAAGTTTTTTAGTGGGCGCGAGGGGTCATCCTGAGGCTCGAAGAGCCGAAGGATCTCACAGTGAGTCAAAAATAAAAGAGAAGTTGCTCACCTTAAAAGAGGTTGCGGACCTTCTTAAACTTAGTGAGGAGGAAGTGAGGGATTACGTTGCCCAAGGCAAAATCCCAGCATATAAATTAGGCGGAGAATTTTTAAGATTCAGGTTCGAACAGATAGAGGCCCTACGGGAAAGGCTCCAAATCTTAAAATGGAAATCCGCATTTGAAAATAAAGCGGTTCTGGAAGGCGAGGATAAAGAGTTAATTAAATATTCCATCTGGGAACGCATTAGGGATTTCGTATATTTTAACGATTTTTATTTCTTCGCCGCTATTTTAATTGGGATTCTACTTTTTATAATTTTCAAATATAGATAAGAGTTATGGATTACACAAAGCGCGGACTTGAAGCGATACTTTCGCAGTTGAAGAGTGGGAAAATCTCAAAAGGCGTTGCCTTAAAAAAATTGCGGTACCTTCCATTTCAAGATATAGGCTTTGCCAAAATAGATTTTCATCGCGCGATTAGAAAGGGCTTCCCTGAAGTTATATACGCTCCAGGCAAAGCCCCTTTAGAAATCGCTGAAATTGCAAAGAGGATGGTTTCGAAAGCAGATACATTGCTGATTACCAAGGCAACTTGGGATTTATACGATTATTTGACAAAGATAATCCCAGGGCTTAAATTTAATGAGCCCGCTAAGATGATATATTATCAAAGTAGAAAGGTTGCGAGGAAAAAGGGTTTGACGCTCGTCGTCACTGCTGGCACATCGGATATCCCCATTGCTGAGGAGGCCTGTTTGACTTTAGAGATTTTAGGTAACAATGTAAAACGGCTTTATGACGTTGGCGTTGCAGGAATTCATAGGGTAGTAGATAGGTTGGATTTGATAAAACGGGCTAAAGTGATAATCGTTGTTGCCGGCATGGAAGGTGCTTTGGCTTCAATAATTGGAGGCCTTACAGCAAGCCCGGTAATTGCCGTGCCGACCTCAGTTGGGTATGGCGCTTCGTTCGGTGGCCTGTCTTCGCTTTTGACCATGTTAAATTCTTGCGCGCCAGGCGTCTGCGTCGTAAATATAGATAATGGATTTGGCGCAGGTTATTTTGCGAGTTTAATAAATCCCGCCCTTTCTATTACGAAGAGGCGGCGGATAGTAAGAAAGAGCGGAATAAACCCCGCCCTTTCTACAAAGAAGAGACCCTAAGGTAGTAAGTTAAAGAGCGGGATAAATAGATGAGGAAGATATTATATTTAAATTGCTCAAGCGGAATTAGCGGAGATATGTTTTTGGGTGCGTTAATCGATTGCGGAGTAAAAATCGATTATTTGACCAGAGAGCTGCGTAAGATTAAAATAGACGGATATGCGGTTAAAGCGTACAAGGTAAACCGAAATGGCATCGTCGGCACAAAATTCGATGTGATTTATAAAAAGGCCGGCCAGCGGCGAAGTGCCAGGACTTTTAGAGACATAGTTAAATTGATAGACGATTCCGCCCTCACAAGCGACATAAAAGAAAAAGCGCTCTCGGTATTTCAGAATTTGGCAGATTCTGAAAAAAGGGTGCACGGGTTTCAGGAAAGCGATATCCATTTTCATGAGATAGGAAGCGTGGATTCAATCGTGGATATCGTTGGCTCTTGTATTGCGATAAAGGTATTTGATGTAGATGAGATTTATTCCTCGCCTTTGCGGTTAGGTTCGGGAGGGATAAGCGTTGGAGGAAGCGCTTGTCCAAATCCCGCACCAGCCACCACTGATTTACTTAAAGACGCTTTAGTTAAATTCACCGATATTCCATATGAATTAGTTACGCCGACAGGGGCGGCAATCTTGAAGACCTTTTTGAACGGATTTGGCGAAATTCCAACGATGAAAATCCTTAAGGTTGGCTATGGGGCGGGAACTTACGAAATACCAAATCAACCAAATCTGCTGATGGCGATAATAGGCCAGAAGGTGGACGGTTTAGAAACCGACGTAGTCACGGTTATTGAGACAAATATAGATGATATGAATCCTTTAGGGTATGAATATTTAATGGAACGAGTTCTTGAGGCAGGCGCTTTAGATGTCTATTTAACCCCTGTCATTATGAAAAAATCGAGGCCCGGTTGCGTTGTGACGATTCTGGTAGAGCCCACAAAAGCAGACGATATCTCTAAGATTATATTCGAGGAGACGACCAGCCTTGGAATAAGGCGATATCAAGCAACGAGATGGAAATTAAATCGTAAGATAATTAAAATAGATACAAAGTATGGAAAGGTAAAAGTGAAGTTAGGCATCGATGGAGAGGAATTAAAAGTTGTTACGCCGGAATATGAATATTGTAAAAGGATAGCGAAGTCAAAGGGGTTGCCGTTTCGTCAAATTTACGAAGAAGCCAAATCAGTTGCACAGCGGAAATTAAAAGGCGCGAGGTTATGAAGTGGTTGAGAAACATAGGTTAATAGCTGAATATCTAAAATCTATAGGGATATTAAACGAGGCCCAGCTAAAGGAACTCCTTAAAACGCAAAAAGATACCGAAGCTCGCCTTTCGGATGTCCTTGCTAAAATGGGTTTTACCAAGCTCGAGCAATTAAAGGAGCTGATTACGACCCTGTTAGGGCTGCCCCATGTGCCAACGTTCGATTTAGAGGTTCCCTCGGAGATGGCGGGAAAGATTTCATCGGCATTGGCATATAACCATAGGTTGCTTCCGATAAAATATGAAGGAGGCATATTAACCGTTGCGACGGATGACCCCATAAATCTATTGGCACAAGAGAATTTAGAGTCAATGGCTAATCTTAAATTAGACTTCGTATTAACGCCAGAGGTCCATTTGAATATCGCTTTGGAGAGGCATTATGGGCGAAGCGAAGATTTTTTAAAGGCTGTGGCTAAGAAAGAGGATGAGGTTACAGTCACATTCAAAGGGATTGCGCCCGAGGTAGTTGAAGATGAAGAGGCCCCGATACTCAAATTGGTCTCGCAGTTGATTTCTGAGGCGGTAAAAATACGAGCATCCGATATCCACCTCGAACCACTGGAGGATAAATTTAGGATAAGATATAGGGTAGACGGCATCCTGCACGAAATCCCAGGGCCGCCGAAACGGTTGCAGGCAACGGTATTAAGCAGGGTGAAGATTATGGCGGGG
>CAZUZR010000005.1:36955-41770 GCA_964625025.1 uncultured Planctomycetia bacterium
GGCGGCAGGAAAAGGCCTTGATATTCGCGTTTCAACCCTTCCGGCGCTTTACGGCGAAAGCATTGTCATGAGGCTCCTCGATAAATCGAGTTTCTTGCTGGGGCTAAAGGAGCTGGGATTTTCATCTGAAGATGAGGGTAAATTTGAGAAGTTAATTCACATCCCGTATGGGATGATATTGGTTACTGGACCGACGGGAAGCGGCAAAACCACAACATTATATGCGGCGCTCAATTATATAAATAAGCCGAATAAAAAATTGATTACGGTAGAAGACCCAGTCGAATATCAATTGTCAGGCATAAACCAAGTGCACGTCAAACCCTCAATCGGGCTTACATTTGCATCGGGATTACGGACGATGTTGAGGCAGGCGCCGGACGTAATAATGGTAGGGGAGATAAGGGATTTTGAGACGGCAGCGATCGCAATCCAAGCAGCGTTGACAGGACATCTGATGTTTAGCACCCTGCACACCAATGATGCTCCAGGGGCAATAACTCGTTTAATTGACATGGGCGTAAAGCCGTATCTTGTAAGCTCAACCGTTCAGGCGATATTGGCACAGAGATTAGTGCGCAAGATCTGTAGTAACTGCAATGAATCATATACTCCGACTCAAGACGAATTGGTTGCTGTAGATTTAAAACCGCAGGATTTGGAGGAAAAGACGCTTCAACGTGGGCACGGCTGTAAAGAATGTGTTTATACTGGCTACAAAGGAAGGATCGGAATTTTTGAACTGCTAATAGTTGATGATGGACTTCGTGAGTTGATAGTGAAGAGGGCTCCCTCAGGTATTATAAGGGAGGCAGCTCGGAAGGCCGGGATGAGGACCCTTCGCGAGGACGGCTTATTAAAAGTTTTAAAAGGGATTACTACAATACCCGAGGTTGTACGAATCACTCATGGATATGAGGAGTAGAGATTATGCCTGAACGTCCAAAACCAGAACGGCCAAAACAAGAATATAAGAGGATAGGCGAATTATTGATGGATAAGGGCCTAATAACTGGGAAGCAGATTGAACAAGCCCTTGAAGAACAGAGATTGACCGGCAAACTATTAGGAAGGATTTTAGTCGATATGGGCGTAGTTACTGAAGATGAGGTATTGCAGGTTTTGGGCGCAAGGGCTGGCGTCTCTGTCGTGAAGATAGGGGAGATGAAAATCCCGAAGGAGGTTATCGATAAAATCCCGGCATCAGTTGCTAAGATATATACGATAATGCCAATAAGTTATGAGGCGAATATATTAACAATCGCATTAACGGATCCGCTAAATGTCTCTGTTTTTGACGATTTAAGATTCATCCTCGGGATGAACGTCAAGGGAGCTATCGCAAGCGAAGAGGATATAACTGATGCGATAAGGAAATATTATGGCGTTGAAGGTGAGACCATAGAGGATATATTGGGCATCTTCGGCGAGAAGATGGAGATTTTGCCGCTTGAGGAGATGGAGGACCTTGCGACCCTGCAGGAGTTGGCTTCGCGTGCTCCGGTAGTTAAACTGCTTAATATGATTTTGCTTCAAGCGGTAAAGGAAAAGGCATCAGATATACATTTTGAGCCATTTGAACAGGAATACAAGATTAGATATAGGGTTGATGGAGTATTGTATGAGGTTGCCCGTCCGCCAAAAAATCTTAGCTTGGGCTTAGCCTCGAGGGTTAAGGTTATGGCCAATTTGAATATCGCAGAACGCAGGCTTCCCCAGGATGGGAGGATTATGATTTCAATCGAGGGCAGGGATGTGGATTTGAGGATTTCAACTTTGCCTACGATATTTGGCGAAAGCGTCGTGATGCGGGTCCTCGATAGAAGCACCGTGAGTCTATCTTTAGACCAGGTCGGCATGTTAGATGATATGAAAAAGTCGCTACGTTATTTAAATCAAAAGCCAAATGGGATTATACTCGCAACGGGTCCGACTGGTTGCGGTAAAACCACCACCTTATATTCCTGTCTACGGGAGATAAATAAGATAGAATATAAGGTTATTACGACAGAGGATCCGGTAGAGTATGATATAAAGGGGATTATTCAAGTTCCGATTAATGCGAAGATTGGCCTTACGTTTGCAACTTCGCTGCGTCATATTTTAAGGCAGGACCCTGATATCGTTATGGTAGGAGAGATAAGAGACATTGAGACGGCGCAGATTGCAATTCAGGCATCCTTAACTGGCCATTTGGTATTTTCGACGTTACATACAAATGACGCACCCGGCGCGATAACGAGGATGATAGATATGGAAATAGAGCCGTTTTTAATTACATCTACCTTGGAGGCGATATTGGCGCAGCGACTTATAAGGACGATATGTCAGAATTGTAAAGAGGAGTATACGCCCGAGCCAGGGATTTTGGAGGATTTAGGTGTGCCATCGGATGTGGCTAAGCAGAAGAAGTTCTATCGCGGCGCGGGTTGTGTCAGATGTAATAATTCCGGCTTTAAAGGTAGGACCGGAATCTTCGAACTCCTCGTAATGAACGAAAAACTGCGTTCGTTAGTTATTGAGAAAGCCCACACAGCAGTGATTAAGAACGCAGCGATTGAATCTGGGATGAAAACTATGTTGGATGACGGCTTGCAGAAAGTTTATAGCGGAATTACCACAATCGAGGAGGTATTCCGAGAGGCTCAGACGCTTGTTTTTTAATATGTTCTTGTGCTTTGACCAAATTAATTATATAGTGTATACTTACAATAAGGAGTGATTAAATCTCTATGCCATCCTTTACCTATACTGCAATTGACAAAGAGGGAAAAGAGGTAAAAGGGAAGTTCGAAGTAAGCAGCCACCAAGACGCTATTACGAAGATCCGCGAGTTGGGATATTATCCGACGAGCATCGTTGAGGAGAAGGCGAGGGGTGTAGGGCCAGCCGCGGGCAAGACAGGTGTGGAGCTCAAGCCTCGATTCGGGCTTTCTATTTTGAGGATGGGAGGCAATATAGGCCCGAAACAATTAGCTTTGTTTACGCGGCAACTTGCCACATTGATTGCGGCAGGCCTGCCACTGGTACGGGCATTACATGTTTTGGAACGGCAAGAGAAGGGCGGCGTTTTGAAGGGAACTATACACGGAGCGGTAGAATATGTCGAGGGAGGAGGTTCTTTTTCAGAGGCGCTTTCGAAATATCCCCAATTTTTTTCTCCGCTCTATGTGAATACGGTTAAGGCCGGAGAGACGGGTGGCGTGTTGGAGGTGGTATTAAACAGGCTTGCCGAGTTTGCTGAGAAGACCAACAAGCTTAATAGTAGAATAAAGGCAGCGTTAATCTATCCAGCATTAGTACTAACTTTAGCTGGCGGGTTATTGGCCTTCTTGATAACTTTTATCGTCCCAAGATTTATGGAGATAATTAAAGATGTGGGTGCTACGCTTCCGTTGATAACGCGAATCCTGCTTACCATAAGTACGTTTGCCAAGACGAGATGGTTCGTCGTCTTAGCGAGTTTTATCAGCTTAATTATAATTTATAGAATCTTGTGCAGGATACCTCGAATAAAATTGATTTTTGATAATATAAAATTGCACACCCCGGTAGTGGGCCCCTTAATTCGCAAGATAGCGATCGCGCGGTTCTCAACTACCTTGGGCACATTGCTTACAAGCGGCGTGCCAATTTTGCAGGCGCTATTAGTTGCTAAAGATACCTCTGGCAACGAAGTAATTGCGCGTTCGATAATCAATGTGCATAATAGCGTTCGTGAAGGAGAGACGGTGGCAAGGCCCTTGCTTAAAGCGAGCATCTTTCCAGCGATGGCAGTTAATATGATTTCCGTCGGCGAGGAATCTGGCTCCCTCGACCAGATGTTACTAAAAATTGGAGATATATATGATGAGGAGGTTGACGTAATGATTTCAGGGCTTATGTCATTGCTTGAGCCGTTTTTAATCATCGCAATGGGTTTAATAGTTGGCTTTATCGTTGTATCGATGTTCTTGCCGTTATTTTCGCTTATTACGGCTCTGGGAGGAGGCTAAAGATGAAATTCAAAATTCAAAATTCAAAATTCAAAGTCGCAATTCGTAATTTAAAATTACAAAACCGCAAGGTAGGATTTACCCTTATGGAACTCATAGTCGTTATGGCCATCATCGCCATCATCGCAAGTTTTGTTCTGGGAGCTGGACAGCCGGCGCGTAGAAAGGCGAGGGAAGCAAAAGCTAAGGCGGCTATTGCTTCATTGGAGGTTGCCATTGGGATGTATTCCTTGGATATGGGGAGTTATCCTGCTACGACGAATGCAGCTTTAGTTACAGCATTAACTACTAGTCCTGGAGGAACGAATTGGAAGGGACCTTATATGCAATTTGAGACAACCGACATCGTAGGCGGAACGTTTATGGACCCTTGGGCCACTGCTTATACTTATAATAATCCCGGGACGAATCACGGGACAGGAGCGAACCATACAACTTATGTAGATATATGGTCGTGGGGTCAAAACAAAGCCAATAACAATGGAGATTATAATCCAGCGACAGGGGCGGATGACATCAGCAACTGGAGGTAATGTTCGACGATAAAAGTCAGTTTCTGCCATTGAATTTTCTTTAATAATAGTGTATATTTTAATTGATGATAAAATACAAGCACCCAAACCAAAGGATAGGCGTTGCCTTAATAATCTCAATCGGCATATTGGGATTGATATCCATAATCGCAACCGCCTTCGCAGTCAGCATGCAATTGGACTATAGGGCAGCGGTAAATTATCGCGACGCCCTAAAAGCCCAATACGCCTCAGAGGCAGGGGCAGCTTTAGCGATAGCGTATATGAGGAATTTCGCCGTCACAAAG
>CAZUZR010000006.1:0-40681 GCA_964625025.1 uncultured Planctomycetia bacterium
TGGTGGGCCTGAGAGGACTCGAACCTCCCGCACGCGGTTTAGGAAACCGCTGCTCTATCCTGATGAGCTACAGGCCCGATTTAATTCTTCGTTAAAACTTTATTAAAGAAAAGACCTTCCGACCTTTTAAACGGCTACGGCCCTTCAAAAAAGTCAATTCAATTAAAAATGCGATTTCAACCACTTCGCCCTTTAATTGTTCGACGAGAGAACAGACTGCATTCATAGTTCCGCCAGTCGCCAAAAGGTCATCGATTATTAAAACTCTGTCGTCCGGCTCAATCGCATCCTTATGAATTTCTAAAGAGTCCTTGCCGTATTCTAATTCGTATTCAACTCTATGCGTTTCGTATGGGAGTTTACCTTTTTTACGGACTGGGACTATCCCCGCCCCTAATTTATATGCGATTACTCCCCCTAAGATAAATCCTCTTGCTTCAATCGCTACAACTTTATCTATTTTTTTATCTGCGTATCGTTCAACGATTAAATTGACGGCATTTTTAAATTTTCTTCCATCTTTCAAAAGCGTAGTAATATCCTTAAATATAATTCCCATCTTTGGAAAATCTGGAATGTCACGAATCGAACTTTTTATCTCTTCTATCAATTGTGCCCTTCTCATTGCCCTATCTCTTCTGTTGCTGTATCCATTCTAAGTTTTCTAAGCGTTGCCTCTTCAATCTGCCTTACCCTTTCCCTCGTAATTCTAAAGCGTTTGGCAACTTCCTGTAAGGTATGCATAACCCCATCCTTTAATCCAAATCTCATATTTAATATTTCTCGTTCCCTTTTATTTATCTTTTCAAGCAGACTAGCGACCCTCTCATGCCGAAGATAATTCAATAGACTTTCTGTTGGAGAAGGCGTATTTACATCTTCTATTAAATCCATTACCGTTCCATTATCATCTTCACCAATCGGCGCCTCAAGGGCTGTCGGCTGCGCCATTATCCTGTCAAGCCCCTCTGCCTTCTTTATTGATATTCGCATCGCTTTGGCGATCTCTGCAGTCGTCGGCTTTCTTCCCAACCTCTGCGATAATCTCTCGTTGACCTTTTTCCATTTAGCGACTATTTCCATCATATATACAGGAATCCTAACTGTCTTTCCTTGATTGGCGATGGCGCGCAGGGTATATTGCTTAATCCACCATGCAGCGTAGGTTGAAAATCTAAATCCCCTTTTTGGATTATATTTAGACACCGCCTTCATAAGTCCTAAGTTGCCCTCCTCAATTAAATCGAGAAGAGGCACGCCGAAATGGTTATACTTCTTTGCTATGCTTACAACGAGGCGAAGGTTTGCCTGAATCATTTTTTTTCTTGCTTTTGCATCGCCCTTCTTTATCTTTTTGGCCAATTCGACTTCTTCTTTGGCACTTAAAAGCGATGTCCTTTCTATATCCTTAAAATATGCTTTAATGGGGTCCATATCAGCCTTGCTCTTTTTTCTCCTTCAACGCCGCATGCGCAGCGGCTAATCGAGCAATCGGGACTCGATAGGGAGAACAGCTCACATAATCCAATCCAGCACGGTGACAGAACTCGATTGAAGCAGGGTCGCCACCATGTTCGCCGCATATTCCTATCTTTAATTTAGGACGCACAGAACGACCTTTTTTAACTCCGATCTGCATCAGTTGCCCAACGCCTGACTGGTCAATTGAGATAAATGGGTCTTTCTCCAGTATGCCTTGTTTCACATAGGCCGGCAGGAACTTTCCCGCATCGTCGCGAGAAAAACCAAAGGTCATCTGGGTAAGGTCGTTTGTTCCAAAAGAGAAGAATTCTGCTTCCTTTGCGATTTCATCCGCAGTAATGGCAGCGCGCGGTACCTCAATCATTGTGCCAATCATATATTTTAGTTCGATGCTATATCTTGACATAGCTTCTTTTGCAACTGAGTCTATTACTTTTTTCGTGACATTAAACTCATTTATATGGCCCACTAAGGGGACCATTACTTCGGGAATTACAGTTTGTCCAACTTTGGCAAGTTCACACGCCGCTTCAAAAATAGCATGGGCTTGCATTTCGTTTATTTCGGGATAAGTTATCCCAAGCCTACACCCGCGATGTCCGAGCATCGGGTTAACTTCTTGCAAGCCTTGAATTTTATCTTGCAATTCCTTTATAGTAATTCCCATTTCTTCTGCAACGCGTTTTACCTCTTCTTCACCATGCGGTAAAAATTCATGCAGTGGCGGATCCAGTAACCTTATAGTGACAGGTAAGCCCTTCATCACTTCAAATAGTGCCTTGAAATCACCTTTCTGCATTGGCATCAATTTTTCCAACGCCTTCATACGTTCTGCCTTATCCTTTGCTAAAATCATCTGCCGAACTATCGGTAGTCGTTCAGCGCCGAAGAACATATGTTCTGTCCTGCAAAGCCCTATGCCCTCGGCTCCAAAGTCTCGCGCAACCTTCGCATCGTGTGGAGTATCGGCGTTTGTCCTCACTCCTAATTTTCGTACTGAATCCGCCCAGGACATCAATGTCTTAAAGGCGCCTGTGACTTCGGGTTCAATCAGGGGAACTTTACCTAACATCACTTCACCTGTTGAGCCGTTTAGTGTAATGAAGTCGCCCTTTTTTACGACGGTTTCTCCCGCCACAAAATTACCCTCATCTTCGTGCACGATTATATCGCTACATCCAACAACGCAGCATTTTCCCATTCCCCGACCGACAACAGCGGCATGACTTGTCATTCCGCCTCTTGCGGTTAATATCCCTTGAGATGCCGCCATGCCGCCCACGTCCTCGGGCGAAGTCTCCAGCCTTACCAATATCACCTTTTCTCCATCCTCGCTTAAAGTTATGGCCTCATGCGTATCAAATACAACTTTTCCGACGGCAGCGCCAGGTGAGGCAGGCAACCCTTTTGCGATAACCCTTGGCTTTGCCATTGGGTCTATCATCGGATGTAATAATTGATCCAACTGCTCCGGCTGAACACGAAGTATCGCTATCTTTTTATCTATTAGGCCCTCCTCAACCATATCAACCGCTATCTTTACCGCTGCTTGAGCGGTCCGAGCCCCTGTCCTTGTTTGTAGTAAATAGAGCTTGCCTTCCTCTATAGTAAATTCGAGGTCCTGCATCTCCCTGTAGTGTTTTTCCAATTTCTGATAGAGCGTTACGAGTTGAACATAAATTTTCGGCATATCTTCTTTGAGTTGTTCAATAGATTGCGGCGTTCTGATTCCAGCTACAACGTCTTCACCTTGTGCGTTCATAAGATATTCGCCATAAAACACTTTCTGCCCTGTACTGGGGTCACGGGTAAAAGCAACGCCTGTTCCAGAATTACCTCCCAGATTTCCAAAGACCATCTCCTGAACGTTGACAGCAGTGCCGAGGTTATGCGGTACCCCATGAAGATTTCGATATGTAATGGCCCTTTGGTTATTCCAAGATTCAAATACAGCGTTAATCGCAAGCCGAAGTTGCTCCTTGGGGTCATCTGGAAAATCCCTCTGGGTTTTACCTTTAACTATTTTTTTAAAGTTTATAACGATATCCTTTAAGTCATCCGCGGTCAAGTCCGTGTCTAATTTAACCCCTCTTTGTACTTTCTTCTCCTCAATTATTTTTTCAAACTCCGAGCGTTCGATCCCAAGCACTACGTCGCCAAACATTTGAATTAACCTTCTGTAGGCGTCATAAGCGAACCTCGGATTTTTGGATTTATTTATGAGGCCTTTAATTGCGGTATCATTTAGTCCTAAATTCAAGATGGTGTCCATCATTCCGGGCATAGATATCTTTGCCCCTGAGCGAACTGAGACTAATAACGGATTCATCTCATCGCCGAAGCCTTTGCCCGTAGATTTTTCTAATCTCTTTAGGTGCTCCTCAATTTCTTCTTTTAGTCCCGGCGGATAACTTTTGTTATTTTCATAATAATGTATACATGCTTGCGTTGAAATAGTAAATCCCGGCGGAACTGGAATCCCTAAGTTTGTCATTTCGGCTAAATTAGCGCCTTTGCCGCCGAGCAAGCCCTTCAATTCGGCAGCGCCTTCAGCTCTTCCGTCGCCAAAGAAATAAACATATTTAAGACCCTTTGGTGTTTTAGGTTTTGTTTTAGAGGTGGTTGCATTTTGTCTTTTCATATTTAATAGCTTTCTCCTTTCATTCCTGCCTGACGGAGAGTCTAAGGAAGCACTATTTTAGACAAGTCCGCAATTTTATCTACGTAAATAGAGCGTATCGTACGCATAAGCGCGAGCCTGTTTCCTCTTAATGTCACGTCATCGACATTAACCTTAACCTTTTCGAAAAATATGTGAAGTGGTTTAAAAAATGCCTCGGCGTAAATTTTAGTGGCTCCAATATAATCGCCTGCAACAATCGCTTCTTCTATCCTACCTTTACACTTTTCGTAAATCTCCCAAAGCTCCTTTTCCAATGGTTCCCTGAGGCCTTCAACCTTCACTTTTTCCAAGGCCTCTTTGGGGGCCTTTTCGATCTTCAGTATGTTGGAAGTCCTTTCAACGACCTTCGCCGCCTCTAAAAAATATTTGGATTTTACTATAGAGGATAAATCGTTCAGTTTTTTATGCAGATGGCCGAACGAGTCTAATCCGGACTCCAAAATTGCATCTATGATATCATCCCTAAACTTCTTGTCCAATAAAATATTCTTTAATCTTTCCTTTTGAAAAGCTATGATTTGAGATTTGACTAAATTCCAATTATGAGAAATCCTATCGCCGTAAACTTCGTATGTTTTATCTAATAAGCTTCCCAACGAAATTGGATATCTTTTTTCCAATAAGATTTTCAATAGCCCCAATGAAGCCCTACGAATTCCGTAAGGGTCTTCGCTGCCGCTCGGGATTAGCCCTATCCCAAAAAAACCTACGATAACATCTATTTTATCCGCTATTCCTAAGATGCTCCCGATATCCCCCGTCGGAAGAGAATCCGCAATTCCTTTTGGCAGATAATGTTCATATATAGCGCGCGCAACATCTTTGTCTTCACCTGTCCTTTTGGCATATTCTCGACCGATAATTCCTTGGAGGTTGGGATACTCCCTTGCCATTTGAGTTACAAGGTCTGCCTTTGATAGATGTGCTGCCCTCTCTACCTTTATCTTTTCAACGGGGGACAAACGAAGCTCGTCGGCTATATAAAGTGCCAGCTTCTCAATCCTTGTAACGCGGTCGTAAACCGTGCCTAATTTAGTTTGAAATATAAGCCCCCTTAATGATTCAACCCTATCTTGAAGCGGGATTTTTAAATCTTCCTCTAAAAAGAAAATACTATCTCGTAATTTCGCATCCAAAATCGCCTCATAGGTTAAACGGATCCCTTCGATGTTTTTATGACTCCCATTTATAATGGCGACGAAATAAGGAAGCGCCTTTCCATTTTCATCCACGACTAAAAATATCTTTTGGTTTTTTGCCAGAGAGCTCTCAAGCACTTCAACCGGAAGGCTAAGGTATCCCTTTTTAAATTTCCCCACGAATCCAACCGGGGATTCAACTAAATAAGTTACAGCCTCGGTCAATTCCTCATCGAAATTATTTGCTGCACCTAAATCCTTTGTCAAATTTTTAAGTATCGCCGTAATCTTTTTATGTCTTACCTCTTGATTCGATATCACGTTATATTTTTCGAGCGCATTGAAATAATCTTTGATGGAATTAACTACGATGGCCTGCATCGAAGGGCTTAAATATCGTGGGCTGCGCGTCGTATTTGAAGCCGTCAATTTACCTAACCTAAAATTTATAACCTCTGAATCGTATAATGACAAGAGCCAACGAATTGGACGAGCAAAACGCAGGCCGCTTTCATCCCACCTCATCGTCTTCGGGAATTTAATGGATGCGATTATCCCCGGCAACAAATCGAAAAGGAGAGTAGATGTTGCTTTTGATTCCACAGTTCTTTTAATGAAAGTATATTCCCCTCTGGGCGTTGTCTCAACAAAGATATCCTTTAATTTTGCCCCCTTGGCTTTTAGGAAACCTAAACAGGCTTGAGTTGGCTTGCCCATTTTATCAAAGGCCATTTCCTTCGATGGCCCGATTATCTTTTCGAGTTGCCGTCCTTGCCTTAAAGGCAGGCCTTTAAGGTGAATTATAAGTCTATTCGGCGTGCCAAATACATTTATCTCGCTACAGTTTAATCGCGAATTCTTAAGCGCACCTTCTATCGATGAACGCAACTCACGAAGGGCTTGACCTATATAATTTGAAGGCAGTTCTTCAACGCCCACTTCTAATAAGTAATCTTTGGTCGTCGTTTTTTTGTGCCTCATTTTTTATTTTGCATGTTTTCTAAATGAATAAGGGCACAGGATTTCGCCAGAGCCCTCACTCGCGCTATGTAAGAGGGCCGCTCGGCTGTACTTATCGCTCCCCTCGCATCCAACATATTAAAGGCATGCGAAGCCTTCAACGTAAATTCGTACGCGGGGTTTAGTAATCTCTGGCTCAAAAGCCGCTTTGCCTCTCTTTCGTAGGTGGAAAATAATTCGATATACATCTTCGAATCGCTTACTTCGAAATTATATTTTGAACATTCCTCCTCATCACTCCTATGGATCTCGCCGTATGTAAGGCTTTCAGTCCATTTCAAATTATACAAGTCATATTCACCCTGAACAAACATCGTTATCCTTTCAATTCCATACGTTATCTCACATGAAATTAAATCCAATTCAATTGCGCCTATTTGTTGAAAATATGTAAATTGCGTCACCTCCAAACTATCAAGCCATACTTCCCAGCCAAGTCCTGAAGCCCCAAGCGTAGGCGACTCCCAGTCATCCTCCACGAACCTTAGGTCGTGTCTTGTTAGGTCGATGCCTAGACTTTCAAGGCTTTTTAAATATAGAGATTGAATGTCTAAAGGAGCCGGTTTAATTATCACTTGATATTGATAATAATGCTGCGCCCTTAACGGATTCTTGCCATACCTGCCATCGGTTGGTCGTCGCGATGGTTGCACATATGCTACTCGCCAAGGTTTTTTATCCAAACATCTAAAGAATGTCAGTGGATGAAAAGTCCCTGCGCCCACTTCCATATCGTATGGCTGCGCGATAAGGCAACCTTGGCTTGCCCAGTATTTTACCAAACCCATAATTACATCTTGAAACGTCATCACTTTTGTCTTCATCCCTCTAATTTACGAATATCCTTTATGAACTTTTTGGACTTAAGCGGCTTTTCTAAGTGTGACTCCAGTAACTCGTCTATAAGAACGTTTAATTCATTTTCTATAGACCTTGATATCTTGAATTTCAAAAGCGAGTCCAATTTGGAACTGCCGATATGTTTTAGGGTTTGGACTGTCCCCCTACTTACTGCCCGCGCATTCGGGTCTTCCCTTAAACAACGTTCGCAAAGCATTCCACCGTGGCGTAAACTAAATCTAGCCCTTTCAGAAATCCCCCTGCCGCAGTGAACGCAATTGTTTAAAGCCGGCGCAAATCCTAAAGAGGAGAGAAACTTTAATTCAAATATTCGAACTATTTTATTTGGCTCCTCGCCGTCCGACAGAAATTTAAGCGACTTATGGAGCAGCTCATAAACTTGAGCATTTTTCTCATTGGGCTCTGTTAATGCATCGACTAACTCCGCTAGATAAATCGCATACGCAATTGCGTTTAGGTTTTTTCGAATTCCAAAGAAGCCATCTATTAAGTCACACTGCGTTATATTATTGAATTCCCCCTTCGATTTTTCATAGAACACAATTACGTTGGAACTAAATAACTCAGCGCAACTGCCATATCTATTTTTTTCACTGCGGATGCCTTTTAATATGCCTTTTACCTTGCCAAAATCTCTTGAATAAAAAGTCGCTATTATGCTCGTCTCTCTAAAATCCCTTCGATTTAAAACGAGGGCTTCGGTAGAACGAATTGCCATTATTCTTAATGGTGGGTCAATCCGGTTGTTTCTTTTTTATGCTAACGCTTTCAGGCAGCGAAACGATGCCTCCTGAAATTACCATCTTCATCGCATCGGCGACGCTCATATCTAACTTAATGAGCTCCTTTTCTGGAACTAAAAGCAAATATCCTGAGGTTGGGTTAGGTGTGGTTGGCACGAAAACGTTTATCACCTTCTCTTCAGTTTTGTCCTGAACCTCGCCCTTGCCTTCCGATGTAACAAACCCTATCGAATAAATTCCCTTACGTGGAAATTCAACGAGCACGACCCTTGTGAATATCCCTTTCGATTGTCCTAAGAAAGCGCGGCTCATATCCTTTGTAACGCTGTATATCTTGCCTACCATCGGCATCCGGTAAAACAATTTCTCCCAATGCGAAAAAAATCTCCTTAAAAATAAAACTCTTGTTCCAAAGCCGATAAGGGCTATAATTAACACGACGATAATAAAAAGGATTATTTTGGCAAGATTTTCCAACGCTACATCGCCTAGATAAGGCCTTAATAATTTAATGAGCGGTTCGAGCATAACCAAGTTCGTCTTTACTACAATGAATTTTACAAACCAAATAGTTACGACAGCTGGAAAAAGGACCGCTAAACCAGTAATAAAATTTTTTCTTAAATGTGCAAACATAGGCGGCTTAAGATATCCTCTTGTAGGCGTTGCATCTTTTTTTTCTCAAAGACGGTTGTGTCCTTAAATCCTAGAAGGTGGAGAATTCCATGTATGATATATAGGATTATCTCACCTTTTATGCTGAAGCCGAATAGTTTTGCATTCCTTTTTGCTGTATCTACAGAAATTACGACATCTCCGAGTAGTTCTGGGTTTAACTGCGAATCCTCGCCTTCGCGCATCGGAAATGCTAAACAATCGGTAGCGCGATTGTCCCCTCTATATTTCCAATTTAATTTTCTCATCCCTCCATCATCTACAAAAACTAAACCGACCCTCGAATTGCCCTCCTTTAGTAAACCTAAAATCTTGCTGGTTGATTTTTTTATTTCAGCTTTGGTCAGCAGCAACTTTACGCCTATGCTGCTTATTGATATGCGCTCGTCTTTAGCTTTCCTTTTTTTCCTTCTCACTTGGATATTCAACCCTAGTATGATAAACCCCGGTTAAGACCCTGGTAAAAGTCCCCGCAATCATATTCAAATCCTTCAATGTCAATTCGCACTCGTCAAGTTGTCCGTCAATGAATTTATTATTTATTATCCTGCGGACCAGTTCCTCAAGGTTGGCAGGGGTGGGATTTTTAAGCGTGCGCGATGCAGCCTCAACTGAATCCGCCAAATGGACGATGGCGGTCTCTTTCGTCTGTGGTTTTGGACCAGGATAGCGAAAACCCTGTTCCTCCAATTTCTCTAAATCCTCAACAGATTCAAGCGCGCGTTGATAAAAATAATATATAAGGCCCGTTCCATGATGTTGCTCAATAAAATCTATTAATGCCCTATTAAGCTTTTCCCTCTTTGCTTTTTCTAAGCCCTCTTTAACGTGGTTTATAATTATAAGGCTTGACATAGAAGGGGCGAGTTTATCGTGTTGGCTCTCCATAATAGGCTGATTTTCTGCAAAATATTGTGCCTTTTCAATTTTTCCAATATCGTGATAATAAGCGCCAACCCTTGCCAAAAGGCCGTTCGCGCCTATCGCATCGCACGCAGTTTCAGCGAGATTACCGACGATGAGGCTGTGGTGGTACGTGCCGGGCGCTTTTAGTATTAAATCTTTTAATAATGGATTGTTGGGATCTGCTAACTCAAGGAGCGTGATATTTGTGGTTATTTGAAATAGCGATTCAAAGATATGAAGCGTGCCGGTAAGGGTAATTCCAACGATAACGCCGTTTAATAAGACTAGCCATAAATTACCTAAGATGATTTGGGCCTCTAGGTTGTTCAATACCCCCAGCCCTACGACACAAAATGAGTTAGCAATCCCAGACAAAATCCCCCCGCTAAATAATTGCGATCTTTTTCTTGCTCCCCTAATTGCATACACTCCAACGATGCTGCCCACAAGAAACATCAATGCCAAGTCAAATTTCTCACCTACAAGCAGGCCGGTCAAGAAACTTAAAACGCTGGCAATTACTATTGAAGGGCGCGCACCGAAAAGCAAAGCGATTAGCATGGGGCCACTTGCAACAGGTATTAAGTAGTTAGGGGTTTTTGATAATGATATAGCCTTGCCTGTTGCAGTTAGAATGATAAGGATAAACGAGATTAAGAGTAAATGTCTATTATTTGAATAAATTTTTGGCTCATAATGTGCGAAATAAAAAGATGTTATGATTACCAACGCAAGCACAATTAAGCCGATTCCCAAAATGGAAAGCGCAAACCTCTGGCCTTCTAAGGACGCTGAGCGTAGGGCCTCCAATTTTGTTACGTGGACAGGACTAAGCCTTTCGCCCTTCGAAATTATGAGCTCATCTTTTTTGACATCTATCGCTCTCTTTTGTGTTGGCACAGCGGCTATGGCTTTTTCGCGACGACTCGCAGTTTCCACTTCATTAAATCTTAAATTGGGGGTTAAAGTTTTTGTTGCTATCTCAAAAACGGCGGCCTTCAATTTTTTATCGGCAGGGTAAAACACATCAAAAATTTCTTCCAATTGCGGTTTAAATTCGTCGGGCGTTTTTAAGTCTTTGACTGCAACTTCGAATTCATCCTGAGCATTTAAATTCCTTATCGTTATAGCGTCCTTATCTTGTTTTATTAAATTTTCTTTACCGCCTTGTGAAATTATCCCCTGAAGGAAAAGCTTACCCAATGTCCTCAAAAGATTCGATTCAACTTTAACGAGTTCGGCAGACTGCGGTAACGTCCTTAAAGTCCCATCTGTGAGGTTGAATTTATCAGCTGTTTTCAATCGAGCGACTTTGTCATCAAGGCTAATCTCCCCAAGGTTCCTTATTTCTTTTTCAGTAGCGAATAATGACTTTATATTCTGTACAACGCTATCAAATATATTGACATCTACATCGAAGACATCTTTCACGCTTAAACCAGCGAGCCTTTTTAATTCCTCGGTCTTTTCTAAATCGGCGCTGGCAAAATATGAGTAATTAAACGGCGCGTAAATTGTCCTATTTGCTATATCTCCCGTCTGAGGTTGGCCGCCATATGGAACTTTCCCCACATATATAATTGACATAAGCGCTAAACAGGTGGCTATTGCGATAGTCAACTTTATAACTATCTCCTTGGGCATCCGCTTAAGATTTTTGAAGAGTTCTGCTTGCAACATTTTTATTTCTCGTTCAATTTCTCATATGCCCTTATGATATCTTGAACCAGTTCATGGCGAACGATATCTTCTCTTGAGAAATAGATAAATTTGATTCCCTCTATCTCTTTTAGGATTTCCTGCGCTTGCAATAAGCCAACTGCCCTCCCGCCAGGAAGATCGCTCTGCGTGATATCGCCAGTTATAACGGTCCTTGAATCGAATCCCAATCTGGTTAAGAACATCTTCACCTGCTCAGCCGTTGCATTTTGAGCTTCATCTAGTATTATAAATGCATCGTTTAGCGTCCTGCCTCGCATATATGCTAAAGGCGCAACTTCGATAACGCCCCTGTCAAGAAACCGTTGAATCTTATCGATGTCCATCATCTCGTAGAGCGCATCATAAAGTGGGCGTAAGAAGGGGGAGACCTTTTCATAGATATCGCCTGGCAGGTAACCTAAACTCTCGCCCGCTTCAATGGCTGGCCTAGTCAAGATAATTCGACTTACGTGGCCTTCTTTTAGGGCATTTATTGCCATAGCCATTGCGAGATAAGTCTTCCCTGTGCCTGCAGGGCCAATGCCAAAAACTATATCATTTTGCCGTATCGCGTCTACATAACTTTTCTGGCCGTTCGTCTTGGGAGTCACATATTGCCTCTTTGACATCACTTCGATTTTATCAAGATATATAGAGTGCAAATCCAAGTCGGCTTGTTTATGTATCGCCTTAATTGCATATAGCACTTCATTTTGCCTTATCGGGCGACCAATCCTTATTATATCGAGGAGCTGGTCAAATAGCCTCGAGGCATCGCGAACGTTTTTTTCGCTCCCGCTTACGGTCAAATTCTCCCCGCGCGCGGTAATTTTCACGTCGAATTCACGCTCTATCAATTTCAAATTCTCGTCGTGGCGGCCAAAAAGTATCCGCGCCTCTTCGTCACCTAACAGTTTAAAAACCCTTTCCATACAAACCTTATTTATTTTACAGTAGGCAATATCAACCTTTTTACTTTATATACTCACTACCCTCGATTGGCGTAATCGCCTCTTGCGGGATTTTTAGCACTTGTCCGGGATATACCTTATCAGGCGTTTTTAATTTATCCTGATTAGCCGAAAATATCTTTCGCCATTTTTTGGTTGTGCCATAGAACTTCTTTGAGATCTTCTGGAGCGTCTCGCCTTTTTGCACAGTATAATCCGTATATTCTTCCTTTGCTGTTTCCGGCCCGAGGAGTTCTTCCTTTTCTGCTCCTATCTTTTTTTCTGGTATCTCTGGAGCGCTATAAATCGGCGTGCCCCTTACCCCTTCCTCTTTCTTTGGAACTCTGCTTTCCCTTTCGATTACAGGCGGAACCTCGACCTGAACCTCAAAATATTCTCGCGTGGCTTTCCTTTGTATTGCTGGTGGCGGAGTTCCGAATAAATAGCCTTGATTCCCAACCGGAGAAATCTCTTGATCGACCCTTTCTCTTTCAACGAGTTTCGTATTTACCGAACAGCCCGTTAAAGCGAAGATGAGAATTCCAATTGCCAATGTAAAAATTAATACCTTCATCCCCTTTCCTCCTTTCTCAAATTCGTGCATATAAGTTATGTCGCTTACCCAAGTTAATATCAAGCTCCCTAACTTATTCACTCACTTATTTTAAATTCTCACTTTTTTAAAAGTTGAAACCCTAGTTCCTTTAACTGTTGCTCCGATACATCCGAAGGCGCCCCAGTTAAAAAACAGACCGCCCTTTGAGTCTTCGGAAAAGCGATGACCTCCCTTATGCTCGCCGAATCTGTAATCATCGCAATAAGCCTATCTAAGCCAAGGGCAATCCCGCCATGCGGCGGAGCACCGTAGGAGAATGCCTCCAATAAGAAACCGAACCTAGTCATTGCCTCCTTATCGCTCAAGCCGATCGCCTTAAATATCCGCGCCTGCGTGGCCCTGTCGTGAATTCTAATCGAACCTGAGCCGACCTCAACTCCATTTAAAACTAAATCGTATGCCCTCGCCCTGACTACTTGTGGTTCGTTCTCGATAAAAGGCAAATCTTCTTCAAAAGGTGCGGTAAATGGATGATGCTCGGATTCCCAGCGTTTCTCCTCCTCATTATATTTCAATAAAGGAAAATCAAGAACCCAAAGGTAATTGAACATATCTTTTTTAATTAGATTATAATTACGCGCAATGGCTAAACGAAGTTGCGAGAGCACCTCATTCACCGTCTCTTTTTTATCAGCGATTAAAAGTATCAAATCTCCTTTTTTTGCTGCCATTTTCTTTATCGTTGTCTCTAACCGTTCTCTCTTAAAAAATTTGGCAATGGGGGACTCAACGCCTTCATTTACAATTTTAAAATACGCCAACCCCTTTGCGCCAAGTTGAGTGGCAAGTTGGGTCAAACTATCAATATCGCTCCTTGAGATATTTGCTTTCCCTTTTACGTTTAGCCCTTTAATTATTCCGCCGCTCTGGGTTAAGACATTCTCAAAGGCTTGAAATTCGCTACCCTTTAAGATATCGGTCAAATCCACAAGCTCCATCTTAAATCTGGTATCGGGCTTATCGGTTCCGTACCTTTCAATAGCCTCGCGATATTTTAATCGGGGAAAAGGCACTTTTAGGTCAACGCCTATCGCTTTTTTGAAGGTCGCTTTCAAAAGCCTCTCAGTTATATCAAAAATATCGTCCTCATCTATAAACGACATCTCCATATCAAGCTGAGTGAATTCTGGCTGCCTATCTGCTCTTAAATCCTCGTCTCTAAAACACTTGGCTATCTGAAAATATTTATCGAAGCCTGCCACCATTAATATCTGTTTAAATAGTTGAGGCGATTGCGGGAGGGCATAGAATTTGCCGGGGTTTAACCTGCTTGGCACAAGATAGTCTCGCGCTCCTTCAGGTGTAGACTTAGTCAATACTGGCGTCTCGACTTCTATAAAACCTTCTCTATCTAAAAAATTGCGGATGGCTTGATAAATTTTATGTCTAATAAAAAGCCTGTCGCGAGAGGACTTTCGCCTTAAATCCAAAAATCTATAAGCAAAACGCAATTCCTCGGAAATCTGACCTTCATCTTCGATTTCAAACGCAGGGGTAAGCGACGGATTTAAAACTATGAGCTTGTCAACCACTACTTCTATTTCTCCAGTTTTTAATTTCGGATTTTCTGTCCCTTTAGGCCTCTTTTCGACCCACCCTTCAATTGTAATAACATATTCGCTTCGCAAAGCGCCTGCCGCTTCATGAATGCCTTTGGATTTTTTAGGATTAAAGACAATCTGTGTTATACCTTCCCTATCTCTTAAGTCTATAAAAATTAGTCCCCCATGGTCACGCCTCTTATGGACCCAACCGCACAGAGTAACTACTCTTCCTATATTCTCTTTCGTTAACTCTCCGCAGGTATGAGTTCGCTTCATCCCGTTAGAAATTCCTCCAATTTTATATTTGGGTTAATAACGCTGAAATATCCTTCGTATCTCAGAGATAAAATTCATTTGAGGTATTGCCTTTTGAACTTTCGTGTGCATGTCGCGCAGCGTAATGGCATTATTTTTAATTTCATCGCCCCCGATTAGACCCACCAATCTCGCGTCGAGCTTATCAGCTACTCGCATTTGCGCTTTCAGAGACCTTCCTTCATAATCAATCTCAGTCGATATGCCGCCCTTTCGCAATTCCATAGCCAATTTAAATCCCAACTTATATGCTGCTTCTCCAATCGTCGCAAGATATATATCAATCCCCGAATCAATTACAGGGGCATCTTCAATCGCCATTACGGTCCTTTCCATCCCGAGGGCAAAACCACAACAACCTATTTCTGGCCCGCCCAGGTCAGAGACCAAGTTGTCGTATCTGCCTCCAGCCGCAATAGCATCTTGTGCGCCCAATTTTCGATGGCTGACCTCAAAGGAAGTTTTCGTATAATAATCCAATCCTCTAACAAGATACGGCTCTAATTTGTAATCGACTTTTAATGTGGCTAATGCCTCTTTGACGCTATCGAAATGCGCGCCACATTTAGAGCAAAGGTAATCGGTCGTGCCTTTAAAAATTCCCCTAATATAATTTTTACATCTTTCGTTTTTGCAATCCAAGATACGAAGGATGTTTTTGTTGTAACGAACCTTGCAATCATCGCAGAAATTTGTAATCTGGCTCTCCAAGGATTTACGTAAACCCATCGACAATTCCTTTTTATCATCTTCGCAGCCTAACGAATTCAATTTTATATTGTAATCCTCTATGCCAAATGAATCCAATATCGCAGTCAATAGAGCGATCACTTCCGCATCCAAATATGGGCTGTACGAACCAATCGCCTCAACGCCTATTTGATGAAACTGTCTTGCGCGGCCTGCCTGTGGGCGTTCGGCCCGAAACATAGGACCAATATAAAACAGCTTTACTAAACCAGCTGACTTATCAATCCCTCGCTCTAAATAAGCCCTAACCGTAGATGCGGTCGCCTCAGGCCTTAAAGCGATAGGGCGTTTACCCCTATCGGGAAAAGAATACATCTGTTTCTCAACGATATCTGTCCCTTCTCCAATTGAACGGACAAATAGCGCAGCTTCCTCTATTATCGGGGTTCTTATCTCTTTATAATTAAAAAGGTTAAAGATTACTTTGGCCTTGTCCTCTAAAATTGTCCAAAGTGCTGTTTCTTGTGGCAGGAGGTCTTTAGTCCCCCGCAATGCCTTAATTTGCGTTTTTGTATTTTTCATAAGGGAAATATAGGGAGGCTCAAAAAATCCGCCAACGTTTTGCGGTAGTTTATTTAACCTTCTGTTTCATAATCAATCCCGGCTTAAAAACTGCTACCTTTTTGGGCGGGACGGGAACGGTTACCCCTGTGCGCGGGTTTCTTCCGGTCCTTCCTCGCCGGGATTTTACCTTGAAGATGCCGAAATTTCTAAGTTCGACGGTGTCGTTATTTGCTAACGCTTCAATTATTACATCAAGAACGCGTTGCACTACTACTTTTACATCCACTTGTTTTAGGCCTGCCTCATTGGCAATCTTTAGCACTATCTCTTTCTTCGTCATCTTAAGACCTCCTTAAGTTGGTTATTTCGTAACTTATTATATTTATTATAGTTAGTAAATTATCACCAACTCAAAAATTTGTCAAGTAAAAAACTATCCCCACGCTTTAAATAAAACCGTTCCTTCTCCCAGCAACTTTTCTATTTCGCCGGCCAATTCATCAGAAGGCCGAACCTTAAGTTTCTCTTCAACCGATACCTCCACCTTCTTCCCATCGGCCATCTTAAAATTTAGGTAGACTGGAATTTTACCCGGGTGGGATTCCAGAATTGATTTTAGGACCGTAAGAGATTTTTCATCGATGCCCGTAGTAGTGAGATTGATTATAATTGCTTGGGTATATTTCTGTTGCAACTCCTCGAGCGGAATAATGTCGTTTGCGACTAATTTTGGCTTTTCCTCCCTTAGATTCACCCTGCCCTTGATGCACACAATAGCATCTTTCCTAATAAATTTTTCCGTGGATTTATAGGCATTTGGGAAAACAAGAACCTCAGTTTGGCCACTTAGGTCTTCCAAATTCATAATGGCCATCTTTTCGTTCTTCTTTGTCGTCGTGAATTTCACTTTTGCAATTATTCCACCCAAAACCGCTTCTTCGTCTGCCCTCTTTTTACTGAGTTCCTTAATCGTGGTTGTGACATACGCCTTAAGCAACTTCTCATATTTTGCTAATGGGTGGCCTGTTAAATAAAAGCCCAGCATCTCTTTTTCATACGCAAGTAGTTGATTTTCTGGCCATTCGGCTACATTTGGTATCTCGCGCTTCCTGGTATGGATTTTTACGTGGGAGCCGAATTCGCTGAAGAAAGATAGTTGTCCATTCTGCCGTTCCTTGTGTAGAACTGAGGCAGTTTCAAGACAATCGTCGAGAATTGCCATTAATTGCGCTCTACGAAGGCCGTACGTATCCATCGCCCCACATTTTATCATGCTTTCGAGCACCTTTCTGTTGACTAATCTTAAGTCAACGTGCTCGCATAATTCATAAAGCGATTTAAACTTGCCCACTCTATTTCTTGCGTTTATAATTGAATCGATTGCGCCGCCTCCAACATTTTTAATAGCGCTTAAGCCAAACCTTATTGCATCGCTTACCACAGTGAATTTCGCAAAACTCTCGTTCACGTCGGGCGGTAAAACCTTAATGCCCATCCTCTGTGTCTCTTCGATGTAAAAGGCTACCTTTTCAATATTATCTCTCTCTGATGTAAGAAGGGCGGTTATAAATTCAACTGGGTAATTTGCCTTTAAATATGCGGTTCGATAGGAAATTAACGCATATGCGGTCGAATGAGAATTATGTACGATTATCCCATTAGCAATAAAGTTGTGTATGCCCTCAATTTCTATATCGTAGGTTTGTTCCATTCCTGCATATTCAATCGAAACAACTCTATCCCAAACGATGTCAGAATTTACATATCTTAATAATCTCGGAGATTCGAAGAACTGCGCCAATTTTAATATCGTATTTCGCCTAAATCCCTTTTTGTGAGATTTCAGCCCCCCGCAAAATTCTCTCATAGAAACCTCAGTTTTTCTTTCCAAATCTCGCCAGGTCAATCCACATCTTTCTTTTTCCGCTCTTACGGCCTGCTTAATCTCGCTTGGTAGAGTATCCTTTGTTTCCAAGTTAGGGGAAACCCGCCTATAATAACTCATTAATTCATTTATCTGTTTGTCCTTGCCGAGTACAAAAGGACAGATATTATGGATGAAATTGACAATGCTTTCATAGCCGTAAAGATACAGGGCATAACCAAATTTAACTCGATTGGTATTTTTATATTTATACTTAAATGTCTTTTTTGCTATTCGACTGCAAATTCCGAATCTGAGCAAAAGGTTTTGCACTTGCTGACATAATTTTTGAGAAGAGGTCGAATAAAATGGAATCGTATTGTTCCCAGAACAAATAAACCCATCACCGGACCATAGCCTACCTAAAAATAAAGCCAATAGTTCTTTGTCTAAGCAAAATATTTCCTTAGGAATAAATTTCTCCGTTGCTTTTTTGTAATCTAATCCGAGCTCTTCTATCCACACTCTCAGTCCACATCTTTCCTTTGACATTAATGTTACAACGCCATCATAATTATCTTTATTAACTCCTTTATTCCAAGGCACGTGTCCTCTTGAAAATCGGGTATCTTTACCTGTGCCAACATATACCTCAAAACGACCCCTTCTTTTAGTAACGCGTGGAGCCGTGTTATCAAATTCCTCGGCGCTTTTAACAAAATCGTCTACCTGCGATTTATCGTTGGTATAATAATAAATACCGCTAGTATGGCAGGTGTTACCTTCGGAAAGTATCCATGCTAAAGCTATAATTTTATTAGACTCCAAACGCGAACCACCATTTATAGGTATAGTTTTAGGTAAGGCAATACGTTCTCTAATAGACAAATCTCCGAGGTTCTTCCAACCACGAAAAGTAAGAAAAGGGTGATTCGAAGTTGCGACTATTTCTTTTCCCAATGCTGTCTTAAGCTTATATACAGCCTTGACTCCATTATAAACTACATCTTTTATCTTGGCTTTCACGATCTTAAGATTATCATCGCAACTTAAAGTAGAGTTTATGATGTTTTTATTATCAAATAATTCTTTTACAGTAACTATTTTGCCCGTATCTGAATCTATAATTTCCGTGGAGCCAATAACACATTTATTGAAACCATAGCCAGCAAAATATTCTATAAGGTTAAAGACCTTCTCCGCGGTCCTTTTTTCTATTCCTTTCTTTGTAGCCCCTTCGATGAAACTGGACCGAGCTTGCTCCATTACCTCAGGGGTTTTCTTGGACATGGCGCGCCTTAGTGAGTCTGCTTGGGACATCGTAAAGCCCGCCAAATCAGATGCGATTCTCATAACTTGTTCCTGATAAACTATAATGCCATACGTCTCTTTTAAAATCGGCTCGAGTAACTTATGGTCATATTTTATCGGAACCTGCCCATCCTTTCTCTTTATGAAATCATCGACCATGCCGCTTCCTATGGGGCCTGGGCGATAAAGCGCTAAGATAGCGACGATATCTTCGAATTTATTAGGCCTTAGTTTTCGCAGCAGTTCTCGCATTCCAGTACTTTCTAATTGGAACACGCCAAGCGATTCCGCACGCGATAAGAGCGCAAATGTCTTGGGGTCATCCATCGGGATATTCTCAATATTTATTTCTATTCCTTTAGTGCGTTTAATTATCTTCGTCGTCTCATCTATTACGGTGAGGGTGCGAAGCCCCAAGAAATCCATCTTAAGAAGGCCCATCTTTTCAAGCGAAGACATGGAATAGCCAGTTGATATCTGGTCTTCGCTTGCCTTAAATAGCGGTATATAATTCGTCAATGGTTCATCAGATATTACGACCCCAGCAGCGTGGGTCGATGCGTGACGAGTCAAGCCCTCAAGCGCTAAGGATGTCTCGATGAGTTGCGTTATCTTCGCATCGCCTTTATATAAATTACGCAGTTGCGGCTCCTTGTTGATGGCCTCTTCTAACGTGATATTAAGGTCTGGTGGAACAAGTTTTGCTATCCTATCCACCTCTCCATAACTTAGCCCCATTACCCGACCGACGTCCCTTATTGCGGCGCGGGCTTGCATAGTCCCAAAAGTAATTACTTGAGCGACGTTATCCTTAGAATATTTCTCGACTACATAATTTATAACTTCGCCCCTTCGTTCATAACAAAAATCTATGTCGATATCGGGTAGGCTTACCCTGTCGGGGTTTAAAAACCTCTCAAAGATTAAATCGTACTTTAAGGGGTCTAAGTCTGTAATCCCAAGGGCGTAACTTACGACGCTGCCAGCAGCTGAACCCCTTCCAGGCCCGACGGGTATGCCTTTGGATTTAGCGTAGTGAATGAAATCCCACGCGATTAAGAAATAACTGGTAAAACCCGTATCCTTAATGATCTTCAATTCATGTTCAACCCTGTTGCGCACCGTTTCATCTATTACTCGATAACGTACTTTTAATCCGTCTTCCGTCAACTCCCTTAAATATTCGTCGCGGGTCCTTCCAGCCGGCGGATTGTAATGTGGTAGATGCGTTTTATCAAATTCCAATTCGAGGTTACATTTCTCAGCGATTTCCAAAGTTGAACTTATCGCCTGCGGCAATTCCGCAAATAGTTGCTTCATCTCATCCGGAGATTTAAAGTAAAATTCATCGGTTTGAAATCGCATATGGTTGGGGTCATCTAACGTCGTCTGCGTTTGTATGCAAAGCAGGGCTTCATGTGCTCGCGCGTCGCGTTTTGAAATATAGTGGACATCCGCTGTCGCAACGATTGGGATATCAAGTTCTTTAGCAAGCACTAATATCCCCTTATTAACTATATCTTGCTCTGGAATCAAATTCTCTTGTAATTCCAGATAAAAATTTCCAGTTCCGAATATATCTTTATAATGCGAAGCGACCTCTTTTGCTTCCTCGTATTTGCCCTTAGCGATAAGATAAGGTATTTCTCCTTGGAGGCAACTCGTTAAAGCAATTAGGCCCTTCGAATGCTGCGAAAGCAATTCTTTATCAACTCGGGGCCTATAATAAAACCCCTCGAGGTAACCTAATGAAACTAATTTCAAGAGGTTTTTGTATCCCATCTCATCCCTCGACAGAAGGATCAAATGGAAAGATGCCTCCTGGATGCCGTGCGATGACTTCTCAAATCGAGAGCCGGGCGCAACGTATACCTCGCATCCGATTATCGGTTTTATTCCTTTGGACATCGCTTGGGTATAAAATTCAATAGCGCCGAACATATTTCCATGGTCGGTTAATGCAAGGGCCGGCATCCTATATTCTAAAGATAAATCTATGAGGTTGGATATCAAGCAGGCGCCATCGAGAAGGCTGTATTGCGAGTGAACGTGAAGATGAACGAAATCGGAATGAATCATTTTAAATCCAAAGTCAAAAAATCAAAATGCAAAATGCTGTAAAATTTTTGATTTTTGATATTTGATATTTGCATTTTATTCCCACTCAATCGTTGATGGAGGTTTTGAACTTATATCGTACACAACCCGATTTATCCCCCTTACCTCGTTTATTATCCTATTTGAAATCACGTCCAAAATCTCGTAAGGAAGTTTAGCCCAATCCGCCGTCATGCCGTCGAGGCTGGTAACGGCGCGCAGGGCAATTACATTTTCATACGTCCTTTCGTCTCCCATCACCCCAACGGTCTTTACCGGCAACAATACAGCGAAGGACTGCCAAACCCGACGATAGAGCCCGGATTTCTTAATCTCATCCAACAAATTATCTCCTTACCCAATCCCGCAAATAGGTTTTCAAAATCATCTATTAATAACTGTGCCCTGCCATATTCCCGTCGACCTGCCTTTGAAACGACGCCTCCAAGCTTTTGAGCCATCACTTGCATACCATAACAGATACCTAAAATTGGAATTCCAAGTTCGAAAATGCCTACGTCGGGTTGAGGGGCGTTTACCTCATAGACAGAGGCAGGCCCTCCGGAAAGTATTAGGCCTTTCGGAGATATCTCCTTGATTTCTCTGGCTGTTATATTATGCGGGACTATCTTCGAGTAGACCTTATTTTCCCTTATCCGGCGAGCGATTAATTGATTATATTGAGAGCCGAAGTCTAAAACTAAAATAACTTCTTGGTTGTCCATCCACTACTTTCCCATCCCAACCCTTTGAACCCGTTGGAAGATCTTCCCCTCAGTCTGAATGGAGGGAGCTATTATTATTTCGGTCTTTTTAAATTCTTTTATATTCCTTGCGCCAACAGAGCCCATTGAAGTCTGAAGCGCGCCCATTAGATTTTGTGAGCCGTCGTCTAATCGCGCAGGCCCAAATAAAATCTCTTCTAACGTTCCCGTCGTCCCTACCCGAATGCGAGTGCCTCTCGGCAAATTCGCATGTGAGGTCGCCATGCCCCAATGATAACCTTTGCCCGGCGCTTCTTTCGCACGGGCAAACGCAGAGCCGACCATCACAGCATCCGCACCACAAGCAAGGGCTTTACAAATCTCACCACCGATTCTCATCCCACCGTCGGTGATTATCGGCACATATATTCCAGTCTTCTTATAAAAGAGTTCTCGCGCTGCCGCACAATCTACTGTAGCCGTAACCTGCGGGACGCCAATTCCTAAAACCCCCCTTGTTGTGCACGCAGCACCAGGCCCAATCCCAACCAAAACCGCAGAAGCTCCTGCATCCATAAGTTCCAATGCGATATCGTACGTTACACAATTGCCGATAATGACCGGGATTTTCATAGTCCTACAAAATTTATAAAGATCAAGCGCCCTATATTCTCTTGAGATATGTTTAACGGTGCTGACAGTTGACTGAACAACAAAGATATCGGCGCCTGCACCTTGAGCGATTCTTCCGAACCTTTCGGCGCGCTGCGGAATAGCGCTTACAACCGCGGATGCGCCACCGGTTTTTATTTGTTTAACCCTCTTTTCTATTAATTTCTCTTTTATCGGTTTTAAATAAATCGACTGTATAATTTCTGTGGCTTTTTCTGGGGTGACCCTGACCAACTTCTTTATTACCTCGTCGGGATTATCGTATCTGGTCTGAACGCCCTCTAAATTTAAAACTGCAATTCCGCCAAGTTTTCCCATTGCTATTGCAAATTTCACGTCCACTACGCCATCCATCGCTGCCGCAAGAATCGGGACCCTGTATCTTTTCTTATCTATCTGCCAACTTGTATCAACTTCTGCAGGGTTAATGGTAACTTTCCCTGGCGCAAGGGCGATTTCATCGAAGCCATAACAGCGCCGCGCTTTTCTATCAATGCCTATATATTCGCCCATAAAATCGTATCCTCCTTAAAATTATAGGTTAATGATATAAAAATGTGCATTAAAAGTCAAGACAAATTGCCCTCTTTGAAATTTAAGTTTAGGCTTGTGTCCTTTCTTTATTACTCGCTTTAGATTAATATAGGGCTGCGTCATAAACCGGCTCTGCGCGAAATATCAAATTTCTTGGAAACAAAAATGCCTCTTGATTTGACATTCAAGAGGCATTTTTAGAATTATCTTCCGAAGCGAATTGTTTTTACTTCACCACGGCCAGAATATCGTCGTGCTCTATTATGAGGTACTCCTTATCGTCAACCTTTACTTCGCTTCCTGAATACTTTCCAAATATTACGGTATCGCCTGCTTTTACATCCGGCGCAATTACTTTTCCATTTGAAAGGGTCTTTCCAGAACCGACAGCAATCACCTTTGCTTCCTGTGGTTTTTCTTTTGCTGTATCCGGAAGGATTATTCCGCCTTTTGTTTTATCCTTGGCCTTCAAAATCTCAACGATAACTTTCTCTCCAATAGGTTTTAGATTCATAATTTCCCTCTTTCAATTTTGATTTTTGCTTTTTCGTTAGTACATATCTCCACCATATCCACCGTGCGGAGGCATTGGAGGCATCTTTTCCTTTTCCGGGATATCGGTAACCAAAGCTTCTGTGGTTAACAATAACGCTGCGATTGACGCCGCGTTTTGTAGAGCGGTTCGTGCAACTTTCGTCGGGTCAATAACGCCGGCCTCGATCATATCGACGTAGTTGGTCTGTAATACGTCGTATCCAACATTTGTCTTCTCATGCTTTACTCGCTCAGCAACGACCGAACCTTCCAGCCCAGCATTCTCAGCGATTTGTCGTATTGGCTCTTCCAAAGCACGCTTTACGATTTCTATCCCTATTTGTTCATCGCCGTTTAATTTTAATTTTTCAAGTCCCGGGACGCACCTTAAGAAGGCAACTCCACCTCCCGGAACGATGCCTTCCTCTACGGCTGCGCGAGTCGCATGTAGCGCGTCTTCAACGCGAGCCTTCTTCTCCTTCATTTCGGTCTCAGTTGCAGCGCCAACGTTTATCACCGCAACTCCACCGGCCAACTTGGCTAAGCGCTCCTGCAATTTCTCTTTGTCATAATCGGAATCTGTCCCTTCAATCTGTTTCTTTATTTGGGCAATCCTTCCCTTAATCTCCGACTGTTTCCCTGCTCCCTCGACGATAGTGGTATTTTCTTTATCTACGGTTACTCTCTTTGCGCGCCCTAAATCTTCAAGCGAAATATTCTCTAATTTTATACCTAAATCTTCTGTTAGTGCGCGGCCACCTGTTAAGTTAGCAATATCCTCAAGCATCGCTTTTCTTCTGTCGCCATAACCCGGCGCCTTTACTGCGCAACAAGAGAAAGTATTACGCAATTTATTTACAACCAGCGTCGCAAGCGCTTCGCCTTCGACTTCTTCCGCGATTACTAATAACGGTTTGCCAGTCCTAGCGATTTTTTCAAGAAGGGGCAGCATATCCTTCAAGACCGAAATCTTCTTCTCGTGAATTAAAATATATGGCTCCTCTAGGACCGCTTCCATCCTCTCCGCATCAGTGACAAAATACGGGGAAAGATAGCCCTGGTCAAATTGCATACCTTCAACAACTTTTAAAGTCGTCTCTGTCGCCTTTGCTTCTTCAACTGTTATGACGCCGTCTTTGCCAACCTTTTCCATCGCGTCTGCTATTAAATCTCCGATTGTTTTATCATTATTGGCTGCAATTGAGGCAACCTGTGAAATCTCCTTCTTATCCTTTATCTGCTTGGATAACTTCTTTAACTGTTCGATAACTTCCTCTACTGCTTTATCGATTCCGCGTTTTAAAACCATAGGGTTTGCGCCAGCGGTTACATTTTTTAGGCCTTCTCTGTAAATCGCTTCGGCCAAAAGCGTGGCTGTGGTTGTGCCATCTCCAGCGGTGTCAGATGTTTTGGTTGCAACCTCCTTTACCATTTCAGCGCCCATATTTTCATATGGATCTTCAAGTTCAATCTCCTTTGCAACGGTAACTCCATCCTTGGTTATTGTGGGTGAACCAAATTTCTTATCCAATACTACATTTCGCCCTTTAGGTCCAAGGGTTACCCTAACTGCCCTTGATAATTGTTCCACGCCCCTTAAAATCGCTCGCCTTGCCTCATCGCTAAATAACAATTGCTTTGCCACTTTTTACTCCCTCCTTTTTATCCTTCGACTTCGCTCAGGATAAAACCCTGAGTTTATCGAAGGGTTTTATTTATTTTCCGCCTTTGGTGGAAACTATCGCCAAAATATCATCTTCTTTCAGAATCAAGAAATCTTCGTCGTTATGGTTTATTTCCGTGCCGGAATATTTACCGAATAAAATTACATCTCCTATTTTTACTTCCAACGACTTTATGGTTCCGTCTTCAAGCAACTTGCCTTTTCCAACAGCTATTACTTTGCCTTCTTGGGGTTTTTCCTTCGCAGTATCAGGAAGCACTATACCTCCTTTTGTCTTCTCTTCTGCCTCTAAGGCCTTTACTAAAATCCTGTCTCCTAAAGGTTGAACAGCCATTTATACACCTCCTTAACGCTTTGGGGTTCAATAAAGTAGGGTAAGAATTGTTTTTGATGGCAAAATTAGCACTCTCAAAGGTAGAGTGCTAAATCTGTTAATATTATATTAAAAAAATAACTTTTGTCAAGAAAAAAATTTGGGGGGACGTTCCATTTGGGGACACTCCAGTTTAAATAGCCTGTCCCTTTTGAGAAGGTCCCCATTCGTAAATTATCCTTAAGCCCTGGATGGTCAAATCTGGCTCGACTATATCTATCGATTTTGCGAATTTAGCCAAAAGGCGGCAATGGCCGCCGGTTGCGATTACTAATTGTTCACCAAATTTCGCCTTTAATTTTTCAATTAAGCAATCACAAAGTGAACCGAAACCAAAGAATATTCCGCTTCTCATACTGCTTATGGTATCTCTTCCTAAGAGCTCTTTAGGTTGCGATAATTTTATATGAGGAAGGAGCGCTGTTTTTGACGACAACGCCTCAAGCGAAATTTCAATTCCAGGCACTATAATCCCACCCAAATATTCTCGCCTTTTAGAAATTACATCGAAAGTAATCGCTGTGCCGAAATCAACGACTATTATCGGAAACCCAAAAAGTTCGCAGGCGGCTACGGCATTTACTAACCTGTCCTGCCCTACTTGCTTTGGAATATGGTACAAATTTTTTATAGGTGCTCTAACATTCTCACCCAAGACTAAGGGGACTGTTTTAAATCTATTTTTCACCAGTTTCTTTATAATAGGCGTTGTTTCAGGAACGACGCTTGATATTATTACACCATCAATATCCTTTAATGGCTTTAACGATTTAGCTTTTGAAAATATGCTGTTTGTGGAAATTTTCCACGTAGACTTTAACCACCTTCCTTGAAAAACCCCAAATGCTATCGTTGTATTTCCGATATCGATTGTAAGTAGCATCACCGCACCAAAATTACATCGCCCGCGAAAACTTTTTCAGTAAAGCCTGAGTCCCGACGAACAAGGAGGGCGCCGCTTAAATCCAAATCGACAGCATAACCTTCCAATTTTTTATCTTGGCAGACGATTTTCACCCTGTTTCCTAACATAGATGAAAGGTTTCTCCATTCTGAAACTACCTCACCAAAACCTTCCTCTTTGAATAGTAGACATTGCTCCTCTATTTGTCTTAGCAGTTCTTTAGTCAGCTCGACTCGCGAAACTGTTTCGCCAAGCTCTATCTTTAGTGAGGTAGCCCCTTTTGGAAGCGCCTCTTTGCTTGTATTTACATTTATGCCTAGCCCCAGGATTATATATTTTACCGTATTTACCTCCGCGCTCATCTCGGTTAAAATGCCGCAGACCTTTCGCCCATCGATTAAAATATCGTTAGGCCATCTAATTAGCGCTGGAAGAAGAGTTTGCTTTCTTATCGCTTTAGCAACAGCAATGGCGGACATCAAAGTAATCTTCGGCGCTTCGGTAGGTAAGATTTTCGGCCTTAGTATCAACGAAAGATAAATGCCTTTTCCTTTTGGCGATGCCCATTCTCTTCCCAATCTACCTCTTCCTTTTGATTGTCCTTCGCAAAAGACTACGGCGCCCTCAGGCGAGCCTGTCTGTGCAAGGCGATGTGCGATATCCATCGTCGAATCTGCCGTCTCGTATGAATATATCTTCTTGCCAATTAATTTTGTGCCGAGCCCGTATGAAATCTCTTCAGCGATTAGCTTATCAGGCACTGCTATTAATTTATACCCCAGGTGCGGTTGCGCGATTATATTATATCCCTCACTTCTTAACTGCTCAATATGCTTCCAAATCGCGGAGCGCGAGATTTTCAATTCTTCGCTTAATTCCTCGCCGGATATGAATTCGCCTTTTGAGGAACGAAATATGTTTAGGATTTTATCATCCATAAAAACCTCCAGGGACGGTTCTGAAACTAATCGGAGAAGTGTCCCTTCTTGCGCAATGCTGCGATTTGGTCGCGGAAGAATACGGCGCGTTCAAACTGCAGATTTCGAGCGGCCAAATCCATCTCGTATTCTAATTCGGCAATTGTGCGCTCTACGTCATATTCATTGGCTTCAACTCCCACCGCTTCCATCTCAACCTCTCGCGCTTCTTCTAACATCTCAATGCCTTCGCGTATTGCCTTTTTAATAGTCTGGGGCGTAATGCCATGTTTTTTATTGTAATCCATTTGTAACCTTCGCCTTCGATTTGTTTCATCAATTGCGCGTTTTAGAGAGCCGGTTAAATTATCCGCATACATAATTACCCGACCGTTTATATTTCTCGCTGCTCGGCCTGCGACCTGAATTAACGAAGTCTGCGACCTTAAAAAACCCTCCTTGTCTGCATCCAAGACTGCAACTAATGATACCTCTGGTAAATCCAGACCTTCTCGCAATAGATTTACTCCGACCAAACAATCAAATTCACCTAGCCGCAATTCTTTTAATATTTTAACCCGTTCTATCGTATCTATATCCGAATGAATATACTTAACGCGTAAGTTTAGCTCCTGTAAATACGCACATAAATCTTCTGCCATCCGCTTAGTTAAAGTTGTGATGAGAACTCGTTCCTTGGCTCTTGCGCGACTGCGAATTTGCTCGATTAAATCGTCAATTTGTCCTTCTGTAGATTTTACTATGACCTCTGGGTCAACCAATCCTGTTGGCCGTATAAGTTGCTCGACTACCTTACCCTCGGACTTCTCAACTTCATATTCCGAAGGCGTTGCGGAGACGAAGATGACCTGTTTTACTAAATTTTCGAACTCATCGTAGCATAAAGGCCTGTTATCGAGACAGGATGGAAGCCTAAAACCATATTCGACCAAAATCTCTTTGCGTGAGCGGTCGCCCTCATACATCCCCCTTATCTGTGGGAGGGCCACATGTGACTCATCAATTATCGTTAAAAAATCATCTGGAAAATAATCGATTAGACAATAGGGCCTTGAGCCAGGCGGGCGGCCGCTTAAATGGCGCGAGTAATTCTCTATTCCGTGGCAATATCCGACTTCGCGCAACATCTCCATATCGTATTTTGTGCGCGATTCAAGCATTTTTCCTTGTGAACGAAAGAATTCGAGCCGTTCTTGAAGTTCCTGCTCAATAGTTTTAATCGCTCGCTCTATCTTGTCGCCTTTCGTTATAAAATGTTTTGCCGGATAAACCGCAACCCTTTCCCTTCTGCCAATTATTTTTCCCGTAAGTGGATTAAATTTCTGAATCCTTTGGATTTCATCGCCATAAAATTCAATTCTAATCGCCTCTTCCTCATATGCAGGAAATACCTCCACGGTGTCGCCTCGCACCCTTATCCTTCCGCGCAGGAACTCGATTGCGTTTCGCTCATATTGGATATCAATGAGCTTACGCAATAATTCATCCCTATCTATCGTTTGCCCTTCTTCGATTGAGACCAACATCTCTTCATAATCTTCTGGCGAACCTAAATTATAAATGCAGGATACGCTCGCAACGATTATCACATCATCGCGGGACATCAAAGACGAGGTAGCAGAAAGTCGCAGTCGGTCGAGCCTCTCATTTATCGAAGCATCCTTTTCGATATAAGTATCAGTCTGGGGGATGTACGCTTCGGGTTGGTAATAGTCGTAATAACTGACGAAATATTCGACCGCGTTTTCTGGGAAGAACTCTTTAAATTCGCTGTAAAGTTGCGCCGCTAAGGTCTTATTGTGGGAGATTACTAATGTGGGTCTACCGACCTTTTCAATGAGATTCGCTATTGTAAAGGTCTTGCCTGAGCCGGTTACGCCCAGCAAGATTTGATGTCGCTTACCGTTATCTATTCCATCGGTGAGCGCCCTGATTGCCTGCGGCTGGTCGCCACAGGGCTTAAACAAAGATAACAGCTTGAATTTTGCCATATTTTTATTTTGCGCCGCACCTATGCATTGGTGCGGGCTTTATTACTTCTAAGGAAAAATCTATTGTTTTTGCGGAATGCGTGAGGGCGCCGATTGAAATCATATCGGCTCCGGTTGAAGCAATTTCTTTGACGTTTTTCAAATTAACCCTGCCGGAGACTTCTAATTTAGTCCATAGTCGATAGTGAATGGTCGATAATAGCGAATTACGGAGTTTAACAGCTGCTTTTATCTCTTTCAGATTCATATTATCCAGCATAATTATGTGCGGCCTAATTTTTATAGCTTCTTTAAGTTCCCTCAAATTTTTAACTTCTATCTCAGTTTTTATTCCGTTTTTCTTGGCCTTTTTAATTACTCCATCAACTATCAACCATTGACCATCAACTATTTTTAAGTGATTATCTTTAATTAGAATCTGGTCGTATAAACCCATCCTGTGATTGTGGCCGCCGCCGACTCTAACAGCATATTTTTCTAGCGTTCGCAGTCCTGGCGTGGTCTTGCGCGTGTCCATAATTTTGGCTTTATATGGTTTTATCGCCTTTACAAATTGGATAGTCAAAGTTGCAATCCCTGAAAGATGGCTCAAAAAATTCAATGCGACCCTTTCCGCAATCAATATTGCCCGCGCATCACCTTCTAAGGACGCTATCACGCTATTGGCTTTAAATCTCTTGCCGTCTAAAACAAACGGCATAAATTTAATTTTCGGGTCGAGCAATTTAAATGACGCCATAGAAATTACGATACCGGCGAGGATTCCCGATTCCTTTGCAATAATCTTCGCCTGAATTACTTTGCCTTTTGGAATAATCGCCTGTATAGTGATATCCCCGCGCCCTATATCTTCGGTTAGGGCACGACGAACGATTTCGAAGATTTCTTTTTTATCTAAACTCCTAATCTCTTTAAATTCTCCCTTATTTTATTTAAAACGCCCTTAAATTCTTTTAATTTTGCCCTTTCGTTTGCTACGATATCTTTGGGCGCCTTTTTTATAAAATTCTTATTTTTTAATCTTGCTTCTGATGATTTTATCCTTTTATCTAAGTCGGTTATTTGGGTTTCTAATTTTGCCCTTTCCGCCTCTAAATTGATTAGCCCTTCCAGGGGTACGCATATTTCACAATCGCCAAATACAACAACCGATGACGACTTCGGGCGCTTCAACTTTTTGCATAACTCAACCGATTCTGCCTTTGCCAAATATTTGATGTAATTCAAGCACTTACTTATCGTCATCATTTTCTTCCTATTCGTTGTTGAGATGGCCACCCTGCATAGCTTTTGCGGCGGCACCCCAACGCCTGCGCGAATATTTCTTATAGAGGTTATTATGCCGATTAATAAATTGAGTTCTTCTTCTGCCTCGGCATCGAAGAGGGACCTCTTAACTTCGGGCCACTGGGCGACCATTAACGACTCGCCTTCGTGGAGCAGATTCTGCCAAATCTCCTCGGTAACAAATGGCATAAATGGATGTAACAATCTTAATGAATTGTCAAGGCAATAAACCAAAATTGATTGAAGGACCTTTCTGCGGGCTGTGCCTTTTCCGCCAAAGGCGGTTGTGCCACGATTTGTGGCGGAAAATTCATCACTCGTAATTTCTGGCTTTACCAATTCAACATACCAATCGCAGAACTCATGCCAGAAGAACTCGTAGCTCGCATTTGCCGCTTCGTTAAACTTATAATTTACTAAGGCCTTTGTTACCGAGCCTATCGTGAGATTCAGCCGCGAAAGAATCCATCTATCAGCTAAAGTTAGGTCAGTTCTTTTGAAGTCGAAGCCGCATCTTAAATTCTCATCCAAATTCAACAATACAAATCTGGAAGCATTCCAAATTTTATTTG
Source organism: uncultured Planctomycetia bacterium (assembly GCA_964625025.1). Classification (GTDB taxonomy): domain Bacteria; phylum Omnitrophota; class Gorgyraeia; order Pluralincolimonadales; family CAZUZR01; genus CAZUZR01. Next base: position 31,355 of record CAZUZR010000006.1, read on the forward strand.
CGAAATTGCGCCCCAATTCAAATTTGTCCTTTGACAAAAATACATCCTGCCCAGTTGCTGTTATGGAGATGAGGCTAAACCTCAAAGCATCTGCTCCGTATTCTTCAATAATATCAACCGGGTCTATTATATTGCCCAGTGATTTTGACATCTTAGTTCCGGTCGCATCGCGGACTGTGCCGTGGATATAAATATCCTTAAAAGGGACGTCGTTAATAAATTCGAGCCCTGCTATAATCATTCGTGCGACCCAGAAAAAAATTATCTCTTGTGCGGTAACCAGAGATGAGGTGGGATAAAAATATCTTAATTCGGCCGTTTTTTCTGGCCACCCAAAAGTTGAAAAAGGCCAGAGCCACGATGAAAACCAGGTATCTAATACATCTTCATCTTGGTAAATATCTGTTGAGCCACAAGCAGGGCAAGTCTGTGGTTTTGTTCTTGAAACGATGATACCCTTTTTGTCCATAGTCCATAGTCCATAGTCCATAGGTTTGTTTTTTTCTGTGGACCGTGGACTGTTGACTATCGACTCGTTTGCCTGTAAACATTGTTTGCAATAATACACAGGCAAACGATGCCCCCACCAAATTTGCCTTGAGATACACCAGTCGCGGATATTCTTCATCCAATCTAAATAAACCCTTGTCCAACGTTTTGGATAAAATTTTATCTTTCCGTTTTTTACCGCATCTATTGCGGGTTTCGCAAGCGGCTTCATCTTGACAAACCACTGTTCGGATAAATATGGCTCAACCACTGTATGGCATCTATAACAATGGCCGGCTGAATATGAATGCGGCTCTACTTTCTCAAGTAATTTACGCTCTTTTAAATCCTCCAAAATCGCCTCGCGCGCTTCAAACCTATCCATGCCCTCATAATCGCCTGCATTATAATTCATAGTCCCGTCTGGATTCATAACTAAAATCGGCTCTAAATTATGGCGCCTAGCCATATCGAAATCGTTCGGGTCGTGCGCGGGAGTAACTTTAACGACGCCGGTTCCAAATTTTGGGTCCACGTAATCATCGGATATCACCTTAAGCGGCCTTTCTAATATCGGAAGAATTATCGTCTTGCCTAAAATATCTTTGTGGCGTTTATCTTTTGAATTTATAGCAACTGCAACATCGCCTAACATCGTCTCGGGACGAGTGGTCGCAACCACGATGTAGTCCATAGTCGATAGTCCATAGTTAATAGATTTCGATTTTTTTACTGTGGCCTGTGGACCGCGAACCGTGGACTTCTTTATCGGATACTTTATATAATACAAAAATCCAGTGATCTTTTTATGCGGCGCCTCTTCATCGCTTAATGCGGTTTGACAACGCGGACACCAATTGATGATATAATTTCCACGATATATCAACCCCTTCTCGTAAAGCCGAAGGAATACCTCTAAGACCGCATTTGATAGACCTTCGTCCATTGTAAAACGCGTGCGGTCCCAATCGCAGGAGCAGCCAAGCCTTTTAAGTTGGGAGATTATTCTAAAGCCATATTGTTCCTTCCATTGCCAGACGCGTTCTAAAAACTTTTCGCGGCCTAAGTTTTGTCGCTTAATGCCTTCCTTGGCCAGCTCCTTTTCGACGACATTTTGAGTAGCAATGCCAGCGTGGTCTGTCCCTGGGAGCCACTCGGCACAGTAGCCTTGCATCCTCTTCCATCTAATCAAGATATCTTGTATAGTATTATTAAGGGCATGTCCCATATGGAGTATGCCCGTGATGTTTGGTGGCGGGATGACTATTGTATAGGGTACTCTTTTGGGGTCGGGCTCGGCGTGAGAGAACCTCTTCTCCTCCCAAAATCTATACCACTTGTCTTCAGCATCTTTCGGATTATAGACGGACGGGATTTTTCGCATCTTATCATTCCTGTCGCCATCAGGCAAGTTACGATTTGCGGCCTTTTAGAAGTTTATATTCTATAGAATCGACCAAGGCATTCCAAGAAGCTTCAATAATGTTCTCCGATACGCCGATAGTCCACCAAGAATCCCTTGCGTCTTGCGATTGGATTAAGACCCTAACCTTAGAAGCGGTGCCCGCCTTTTCATCAAGCACCCTTACTTTAAAATCGGAAAGGTGCATCTCTGAAAGCGTGGGATAGAAATCGACAAGCGCCTTCCGAAGCGCGTTATCCAAGGCATTGACTGGGCCATCGCCTTCAGCAGCAGTATGTTCTTCTATATTATTTACCTTTAATTTTATCGTTGCTTCAGAAATTAATTTGCCCGCACGATGTTCAACGACGACCCTAAATCCTCCGAGCTCAAAGAAGCGTTTATATTTCTTAAACGCGCGTTTTAAGAGCAATTCAAATGACCCTTCAGCCGCCTCAAAATGGTATCCCTCATGTTCAAGTTGTTGTAGCAACTTCAACATCTTTCTCGTCTTCGGCGCCTCCTTCTTTAAATCTAATTCCAGTTCTTTCGCCTTCAAGATAATCGAGGTCTTCCCTGAAAGTTCGGATACTAAAATCCTCCTTTTGTTTCCGACTAAGTGCGGCTCGATATGTTCGTAAGTCTTAGGGTTCTTCATAATTGCGTTGACATGGACTCCGCCCTTGTGGGCAAAAGCGGTATTTCCTACAAAGGGCTGATTTTCACGCTGCTTCATATTGCTAATCTCGGCAATATACCTGGAGGCCTCGGTAAGTTCTTTTAATTTTCCGTCGGGGATGCAATCGGCCTTTAATTTTAACTTCAAGTTTCCGATGATTGAAACTAAGTCTGCGTTTCCGCAACGCTCGCCATAACCATTAAAAGTCCCTTGCACATGGTCGCATCCAATTTGCACAGCGGCAATCGTATTTGCAACTGCCATATCAATATCGTTATGGCAATGGACCCCCAAGCTGCCCTTCAATCTACCCCTTACCTCTTTGACGATATCGACAAAATCAGAAGTAATCGTCCCGCCATTTGTGTCGCATAGGATAATGCAATCTGCCCCCGCATCCTTTGCGGCGAACAGCGTTTTTAACGCGTATTCGGAATTATCCTTATATCCGTCGAAGAAATGCTCGGCATCATAAAACACAAGCGCTGCCTTTGACTTAAGATATTCGACCGTTTCGCTAATCATCTTTAAGTTCTCGTCTAAGGATACGCGCAACACATCTTTCACATGTAAGTCCCAACTTTTTCCAAAGATGGTGACGACCTTTGTGTCTGCCTCTAGAAGCGAACGCACATTGGAATCGTTCCAAACTTTGCAGTTTGCCCTCCGAGTTGAACCAAAGGCAACGATAAGCGAATTCTTAAAACGCGTGCGTTTAGCCGCCTTAAAGAAAGCCATATCTTTAGGATTGGAACCTGGCCAGCCTCCCTCAATATAATGAACGCCTAAATGGTCTAATTTCTGGGCGATACGCAACTTATCAGTTACGGAATAAGAAATCCCTTCGGTCTGCGCGCCATCGCGCAATGTAGTATCATAAAGCACTACTTCTCTCATTTTATCTCGCCTTTTTTAACTCAAATTCCTCGTGAATTGCTTTAACGGCCTGTTCGGCGTGGCGTTTCTTAATCACGCAGGAAATTTTAATTTCTGAGGTTGAAATCATCTCGATATTTATTTTCTTCAACGCTAATGCCTTAAACATTCGTGCTGCGATTCCGGAGTGGCTGCGCATGCCGATGCCGACGATGGAGACCTTCGCTATGTTTTCGTCCTTGATGACGTCGCCTGCCCCAACATTCCTGGCAACCTTTTTAGCCACTTTAATTGTTTTCGGCAATTCCTCCTTTAATACAGTAAAAGATATATCGGTTATTCCAGTTCGGCTTACGTTCTGGACTATCATATCTATAACTATATTATTTAAAGCGAGCGCCTCAAATATCCTGGCTGCAATCCCTGGTTTATCAGGAACATCACAGATGGTAACTTTCGCCTCATCTTTCTGTAAAGTAACGCCGCTAACATCTATCTTTTCCATTGCCTTTACCTCCTTAGAAATGAACGTGCCATCTGCTTCTGAAAAACTTGAACGAACGTGCATAGTGACGCCGTAACGTTTGGCATATTCAACCGACCTCGCTTGTAAAACTTTAGCGCCCAGCGATGCCATCTCCAACATCTCATCATAACTTATGCGTCCCAGTTTTTTCGCGTTGTGAACTATCCTTGGGTCAGCGGTATATACGCCGTCGACATCCGTATATATCTCACATAGTTTTGCGCCGAGCGCTTTCGCGAGCGCAACTGCAGTCAAATCGCTCCCCCCCCGACCTAAGGTCGTAATTTCCTTCGAGATGCTTATCCCTTGAAATCCCGCCACCACAACTATTTTACCTTTCTTCAACCCTTCGTTTATTCTCTCAGTAGAAATCTCCAATATGCGGGCCTTGGTATGAGAGGCGTCAGTTATTATCCCTATCTGTGCACCGGTAAAAGAGATTGCAGGGACTTTCAGTTTTTGAATCGCCATCGCCAGAAGAGCACACGAAACCTGTTCTCCTGTTGAGATGAGCATATCCATCTCACGCTCAGACGGCTCATTTGTAATTTTATAAGCCAAATCTATCAATTCATCGGTAGTATCTCCCAAAGCAGAGACGACAACCACCAAATCATATCCTTTTTTCTTATACTTTACTACCCGTCTCGCTACGTTTTTAATCCTTTCGGGATTCGCGACTGAAGTCCCGCCATATTTTTGTACGATTAGCGGTGCCACTTTTAGATTAATTTCACTCCTTTATGAAATACTCCATTAACTCGTGCCCTCGTTCAAAAACGAGTTTGCTATTTTTAGCAGATACCTCGCTATAGTTGAGCGCTTCGTCAGGCTCTATTCCCTTTCCAAGAATTGCAAATGGAACCGGCTCTGTAACATGAGTTCTAAGGGAAATCGGAGTAACATGGTCCGGCATAACCAATATCCTAAAATTTTTGATTTTCTTAAAATGATTTAGGATTGTCCCGTCTATAAACCTATCGAAGTTTTCAATTGCGCCAATTTTAGCTCGCAAATCGCCATTGTGGCTCGCTTCGTCCGGAGCTTCGACGTGAATGAAGACGAAATCCTTTTCCTTCAGCGAATTTAAAGCATACTTCGCCTTTCCTTGATAATTTGTGTCGTAGTATCCAGTCGCTCCGGGAACTACGATAACGGACAAGCCGATAATTTTTCCAATCCCCTTTATTAAATCAACGGCTGAGATTACAGAGCCACCAACCCCAAATTTATCCTTAAACTTTGGCATATCAGTCAAGATTCCCTGACCCCAGAGCCAAATCATATTCGCAGGATTTTCATTTAAGTCTATTCTCACTTGATTTACCTCATGTCCTGACAGAAGCGATTTAGAATCCTCCATCAACCTGATTAAAAATTGAGCTCCATCGCCCTTCGGCAAATGGTCTTTTATCTTCCATCCTGTAATATCATGCGGCGGAACGCAATTTGTCTTAAGCAATGGCTCTTTCAATAACTTATCGCGAACTATTATGAGGTGGCGATAACTTACTCCCGGATAGAATCTTATCTTTTTTGAGCCCAATCTTTCATCCAGATATTTGATTAACGTCGCTGCCTCTTTCGAGGTGATATGGCCAGCGGAATAATCTATCAATTTTTCACCATCAGCTGTAACTAAATTACATCTAAAAGCGATATCGTGAGGTCCTAATTCGATTCCCATATTCGCAGCTTCCAACGGCCCTCTGCCGGAATAATATTTTGACGGGTCATATCCTAAAATTGAAAGGTTAGCCACATCTGACGCAGGTGAAAAACCCGGCGGTATCGTTCTGGCCAAACCAACTTTTCCATTCTTTGCGATATAATTCATATTGGTAATCTTAGCGACTTCCAGGGGAGTTCTTCCGCCTAATTCTCTAATCGGGTAGTCTGCCATTCCGTCGCCAATTAAAACGATGTACTTCATCCCGTTAGAAACCCCTCCTATACTACCCCGTTAGCTAAATAGTTTCTAACGGGGTTCATATCCTAATTGCCCTCAAGACCGAATTTATATTAGAACTAATTACCTTAGGTTTGCGCAGCGATAAAATCGCTCTATCCGGGTCCTTAAGCCCGTGTCCTGTTAGGACGCAGACGATCTTTATTTTTGATTTTTGATTTTTCCCCGACGAGATGTCGGGATCCCGACTTTTTCGTCGAGAGATTTTTGATTTTTTAAAGTATCCTTTTCGCATAAGTTTTAATAATCCTGCAACTGATGCTGCTGATGCTGGCTCAACGAATAATCCCTCTTCGCTAGCCAAATATTTATATGCATCCAAAATTTCCCCGTCCGATACCATATCTATTAAACCGCCAGACTCATCGCGCGCCTCCACAGCTTTTTTCCAACTCGCAGGATTTCCAATTCGAATCGCCGAAGCGATGGTCTTTGGATTTTTTATTATCCTGCCGCGAACGATGGGAGCCGCTCCTTCAGCTTGAAATCCCATCATTTTCGGCAAAGCCTTTATCTCGCCCTTAGATTTATATTCTTTATATCCCTTCCAATAAGCGGTGATATTGCCTGCGTTGCCGACAGGAATAAAATGATAATCGGGATTCCCGCTCAAGCAATCGCAGATTTCAAATGCGGCCGTCTTTTGACCCTCCAGTCGAAATGGATTTATTGAATTAACAAGGGTTACAGGATAAGCCCGTGCTATTTCTTTAACGAGGTTCAAGGCCTCGTCGAAGTTCCCATCTATAGCCAATACCTGCGCTCCGTGTATCAGCGCTTGTGCAAGTTTGCCTAAGGCAATCGCCCCTTTCGGAATTAATACGATGCAGTTAATATTCGCCTTCGCTGCGTATGCGGCTGCGGATGCGGAGGTATTTCCCGTCGAGGCGCATATCACTGCCTTTGATTTCTCTTCAAGCGCCTTAGATACCGCAAGGGTCATTCCCCTATCTTTAAAAGAGCCGGTTGGATTTAGCCCTTCATATTTTAAATATACCTCAAAACCATCTCCTAACCGCTCGCTTAAATTTTCAGAGTAAAGTAGCGGGGTATTTCCTTCTTTTAAAGTCACAACAGGAGTTCTGTCGGTGATCGGCAGAAAATCTCTGTATCTGTCAACGGTGCCGTTCCAACCCTGACGGACGGAAGTCAATCTCATGCTCACCCCGTTAGAAATCCTCTCTTTTTGCCCCAACCCCCGTTAGAGATATCAAATTGTAAAATATGTAGAACAAAATTGCTAACGGGGCTCACCTCTCAACCCGTATTGCTATTGTCTTTCGCCTAATCACAGAGAGCCTGTCTATCTCTTCCAGTGCCTGGCGCATATTTTTCTCTTTGGCTTCGTGGGTCATCATAACGACGGGAACAATCCTTGCCTTTCTTCTTTCTTTCTGTGCGACGCTCGCGATAGAAATTTTATGGCGCCCTAAAATGCCGGAGACTTTGGCGAGGACGCCGGGCTTATCGATGCAGGAAATCCGAATATAATATCTAGCCTCAATATCCTCTATTCGCTTTATCTTCTTAATTGACTTATTTTTTATATAAATAGGAACTCTGCCAATAGAATTGGTTCTTAAATTGCGCGCTAAATCCACGATATCACTTATGACAGAACTTGCTGCTGGATTTTGCCCTGCCCCCCTACCATAAAACAGAGTGCCCCCAACCATATCGCCATGAATATAAATCGCATTGTAGACTCCACCCACACTCGACAATAGATGTTCCTTAGAAAGCAAGGTCGGATGCACTCTTACCTCGAGTTCGCCATCGACGTTTTTGGCAATCGCAAGCAATTTAATAGCGTATCCGAACTCCTCAGCATATCTTACATCATTCTGCGAAATATCCAAAATGCCTTCGACATAAATGTCTTCTAATTTGACGGCCTTGCCGAAACCAAGCAAAGTTAGAATTGCCAATTTATGTGCGGAATCAATTCCTTCAATATCTAAGGATGGATTTCTTTCAGCATAACCCTTTCGTTTTGCCTCGGAAAGGGCGTCAGAAAAGCTTAAGCCTTCATTCGCCATAGAAGATAATATATAATTCGAAGTGCCGTTTACAATCCCAAGCAAAGTATCTATCTCATTTGATACCAATCCCTCACGTAAGGCCTTGATTATGGGGATTCCACCTCCTACCGAGGCCTCAAAGAATATATCCACCCCTGCTTTTTGTGCGGCTTCAAAAATCTCCTCTCCCTCCCGTGCCAATAGCGCTTTATTTGCGGTAACCACGTGCTGGCCGCTTTTAATCGCTTTTAATATAAATTCCTTTGCAGGATGAATGCCTCCTATCAATTCAACGACGATGTCAATTTCAGGTTTTCCTAAAATTTTATTTGCATCGCGAGTCAATAATTTTTTATCTACTTTAATATGTCTTTTTCTCCTGAATTCCTTATCGCAAATCGCCTTTATGACCAAGCGCGCACCTACTTTTCTCTCTAATTGGGCAGACTTCTCCTTAAGCGCTCTGACTACGCCGACCCCAACGGTCCCAAACCCTATTATTCCAATATTTATCTTTTCCATATTTTTACCTCTTTAAAGTTTCATTTTCCTATCTATTATCTTCCGAAATGTTTTAGGTTTATGATTAATAAAAGCATTGCATTCCGTCAAAAATTCTAAAAGAAAATCCATATCTACGCGGCCATTCACCATAAATGGATTAATTCTGTTTTTTGATAATTTTCTAAAATCACTTCGCAGTTTAGATGACTTAGCAACCTTAAGTAATTCTCTTTTTTCTTCTTTACTTAACATTATAATATCTCCGCTTTAATTTGATAAATTCATCTTTTTTCTCAAAAATAGAAAAATATTCTTCTATCAAATCCCAATCCAAATTATTTCTATAATAGCCTAAGAGGGACTCGATATCGGCGTATTCACGAGTTGCTCTATCCGCGTTATTTATAATAGCCTGAACTTTAAGTCCTATAATATCTTCTGGCCTTAAGATTTTAATCTTTAACTCTCCTCCAAATATGTCTTTTTCAATAGCCCTTTCTAACATCCCAACGGATATTTTTCTAAAGGCGTGAAGGAAATCAACCTCGCCAAAAATTTTAATATGCGATATATATTGTGAGACATTCTCGCTTTTAAAAACGCATTCATAATTATTTTTTTTCATAATTTTGTCCACCCTTGACAAATCGTCGCGATGAATAAGAAAATCTATGTCTACCGTCGAACGGGGCACGCCAAGGGCACCGAGAGCAAAACCACCTATTAATGCATATCGCACATTCTCCTTCTCAAAATCATCGAGTAATATTCGTGTGACCGCTTTAAAATCCATAACAATTTCTTAGCTGGTCGCAGCTATTAAACACTGTGCGAACCTATTTTGAGACAACGATAACTAAA